>JAMWZF010000220.1 GCA_024304875.1 Paracoccaceae bacterium | reverse complement strand
GTCGATCGCCGTCACCTGAAAGGCTCCTTCGACGGTGCCGAAGTCGGGGATCACCACCTGGAACTCGGGCGTGTCCCCCGCGAAGAAGATCGCACGGACCCGCTCGTCGGTATCTTCGTCCTTGAAGATGCCCGATCCGCTGATCGACGCTGTCTTCACCCCGGCCCCGCCGAGCAATTCGCGCCAGCCCCCTGCGCTGTCGAGGCTGGTCACGTCGACAGTCTCGGCGTTGAAGCTGATTCGCGTCGCCCGCAGGCCCGCCGCGGTCTCGAACTGACCGTCCCCGGTCATGTCGATCTTGATGAGAAGGTCCTTGCCGTTCTGGGCAGCCATCGCCGTCCCTCCGAGGTTTGGGTTGTCAGGTCAGGCGCTGTCGTCGACGCGCGCGCGAAAGGTCAGGTCGATCCGGCGCTGGTCGCCGGTGCCGACCCGGGCCGCCTTGGCCCGGTGAAAGCCGAGCGCGACCAGGCGGCCGCGGGAAAGAGCCAGGTCCGCATCCACCAGCGCGTCGGAAATCGCGGCCGCGGCGGCCTTGGCACTCGCGAAACCGGCGCTGTCGGTGATGACCGACACGGTCAGCTCGTGTTCGGCCCCTGCCCCGGTCTGGTCCGACCGGTCGCGCACACTCTCGCTGCCGAGCGTGACGTAGAGCGCCGGAGGCGTGCCCGGCGGCAGGGCGTCGTAGATCGCGGTGCCGACGATCCCGGCGAGGACCGGGTCGGCGCCGAGAGCCTGGAACACCGCGGCCTGAAGCGGGGCGGCAAGGGCATAGGTCACTGCACGGTCTCCTCTTCGGCCTGAACGGTCAGATAGCGACCCGCCGGATCGGCTTCGGCGACGGCAAGGACGGCGAACAGACGCCCCCCCTCGCGCAGGCGCTGGCCCGCCCGCGGCCGCGCGTCGGAGCCGGGCGAAGCGGCGCGCAGGACGATCCGGTAGGGCACCCGGCTCATCGGCGCCGCGGGCCCCCGGGTCTCGCGCCCCGTGCCGGGTCGGATCTGCGCCCAGAGGGTGCCAAGAGCGACCCAGCTCGTCTGGTAGCCGCCTGCCCCGTCCGGGATCTGCTGGGGGGTCTCGAGCACCAGCCTGCGGTCGAGGACAGGGGGGGTCATGCACGGCCCCCACGGCTCGACAGGCGCAGGGACCGGTGCCGCTCGATCAGGGCGTTTACGCCGTAGGGCATGGCACCGCCGGAGAAGGCGGCCTCGTGGCGGTACTCGTAATAGTGGGTGGCCAAGAGCATGACGGCCTGACCCAGTTCGACGGGCAAGGCGTCCCAATCCGCCCCGAGCCCCGCGGTGAACTCGACCCGGACCGATCCTCCCCGCGGAATGGCAGGCAGTGTCAGGGACCGCGATTTCAGCTGCGGCCGCTGGGCGTCCGCGACCAGGCAGAAGACGCCGGGGGCCAGTGTCTCTTCGGCGCCCTCTCGGTCGATCATCACCACCGCGGTTAACTCAAGCACCGGAGCGACGGGAAAGACTTCGGCCGCACAGCTGCGCCATTCGGAGAGAGTCCACGAAAAGTCGCGCTGGATCAGGATCTTGCCGGTCCGAGCCTCGATGGCAGCGATGGCGGCACGCAGGAAACGTTCGAGCAGGCCGTCCTGCAGGCCTTCGCCCGCGAACCCGCTGCCGAGGCGGAGGTGCTCGCGAAAGGCGGCGACCGGAAGGGCGCCCAGCGGCACCGATGTTTCTTCGATCAGGATCATTAATTTCGCTCCGCAAGTCCCGGAAGGGCCAGCACAGGCCCTTGGAGGCGGCCCCCCGCCGGGGGACCGTCACCGTCATGTGCGACCGATCAGCTGGCCGAGAACTTCATCACCTTGATGGCGGCAAAGTCGCTCACGTCCCCGCCGACACGCTTGGACGCGTAGAACAGGACATGGGGCTTGGCCGAGAAGGGATCGCGCAGGACCCGCAGGTCGGGGCGCTCCACCACGGTGTAGCCGGCGCGGAAGTCGCCGAAGGCGATCGAGGCCGAGCCGCTCGCGATGTCCGGCATGTCCTCGCAGACCAGCACCGGGTGACCCAGCAGCCGTGCCGGTTCGCCCGCGCCCATGCCGTCGGACCAGAGGAACCGGCCATCGCTGTCCTTCATCTTGCGGACAAGGCTGACGGTCTTGGAATTCATCACGAATGTCGCGTTGGCGCGGTACTGGGCGCCGAGGGCATAGACCAGGTCGATGAGCTTGTCGGGATCCGTCAGGTCCCCGTCGGCGCCCGAGGCGACATAGCCGATCTCGCCCCAGTTCCAGATGCTGTCCTCCACGATGGGATGGGACAGGATGCCGGTCGGCTTTTCGGACCCGTTGCCGCCGATGAAGGCCGCCGCCTCGGTGCGGGCGAACTTGGCGGCAATGGATCCCGCCAGCCAGGCCTCGAGGTCGAAGGCGGTGTCGTCCAGCAGGCGCTGGGAGGCGCGGGGCATGGCCGACAGCTCGTGCACCGGGATGGTGATCCGCTCGACCTGGGGCGAGTCGGTTTCCGAGGACGAGGACAGCTCCGACGCCCAGCCGGCGCCAACGTCGGCCTGGTCGATCAGCACGTCGTAGGAGGTGGCGTTCACCTCCACGACCTGGGCGACGCTCCGCAGGGACTGGCCGCCATTCAGCACCGACTTGATGGTATCGGCGATCTGCGGCGCGACGAGATAGCCGCCGTCCGCGGCGACGGCGGTCGACATCGCCTTGGCCTCGAGGTCGAGACCGCGCAGGCCGTCGTCGTCGCCGGTGCGCAGGTAGGCGGCAAAGGCCTTCTGGTGCGGGGCCTCATGGTGGGTGGCGGCGTCCAGCGCGGGCCGCGCGGCCCCGGTCATCATGGTCTTGCGATCCAGCTTGGTCATGCGGTCATCCTGTTGTTCGAACCGTTGGTGGATGTCGTGCGAGAAGGTCTTGAATTCGCGCACGAATTCTCCCATCGCGGTCTTCAGTTCCTCGGCCGGAGACATGTCTTCCCCGGCCCGAGCCTCGATCTCGGACTTGGCCATTGCCGTTCCTTCGTTGGTTGTGGGGGGTCAGCCCCGGGCCAGCTGGCGGCTCGCCTCGCGGAAGAGGGCCGCCATCTCGCGCAGGATCGCGTCGTCCTCGGGGATCGCCCCCTTGGCGCCGCCCACCCGCGCATCGGGAAGCATCGGGAAGGTCACCAGGGACACCTCCCAAAGCTCCAGTTCCGACAGGTGCCGGCGGCCCCTGTCATCCTTGCGCGCCTTCACCGTCCGGTAGCCGATCGACAGCCCGTCGATGGCGCCCGCCGCGACCAGCGCCGCCGCCTCGCGGCCCTTGGCGATGTCGGTCAGGATCCGGCCCTTGACCCAGAGGCCCTTGCCGTCCTCGCGGACCTCGTCCCAGACGCCGATCGGCTGGGTCGGATCGTGCTGCCAGAGCATCTTGACCCGCCCCTCGCGCAGCTTCATCCGGCCGAGAGAGGCGGCGTAGGCGCCCGCGTCGACCACGTCGCCGGACTGGTCGCAGAGCCCGAAGAGCGAGGCGTAGCCCTCGATCACATGGCCTTCCCTGACCGTGATCTCGGCCGGGCTATCGCAATATTTCCGTTCAAGTTCCATGCCTTGCCCTCCTAGGCCAGGATAAGGACCCGGAGCGCCTCGACCCCGAGCACCGCGATGCCGATGTAGATGATGGTGGCGACCTGCCGTTCGATCTTCTCGACCATGGTCTCGATCCGGCTCAGGCGGTGGTCGATCTGGGCGAACCAGAAGTCGGTGGCGGCGGCGGGGCCGCGCTGAGGGCCGTGCGGATCACTCATCGCCCACCTCCAGCGCCGGCAGTCCCAGGAGGGCCCGCTTCTCGGCCGCCGTCAGGAAATCTGCCTCGCCGACCCGCCGCCAGAGCGCCTCGCGCTCGGCCGCCAGGGCCGGGACCTGGTCGAGGTCGGGCCTGAGGTCGAAGACTTCGCCGGTGAAATCCGACAGCCAGTCGCTGAGGGCGCTTGCGACCCGCGTCGCCAGCGGCAGCACCGTCAGCCGGTAGAAGGCGCGGTTGGCCTCCTGGTAATTGGCGTAGGTCGCGTCCCCGGGGATGCCCAGCATCATCGGCGGCACGCCGAAGGCGGTGGCGATCTCGCGGGCGGCGGCGTCCTTGGTCTTCTGGAACTCCATGTCCGAGGGGGAGAAGCCCATCGGCTTCCAGTCCAGCCCCCCTTCCAGCAGCATCGGCCGGCCGGCATTGCGGGCGCCCTGGTATTGGCTCTCCATCTCGTCCTGAAGGCGGGCGAACTGGTCGGGCGACAGCTGACCGAGGCCGTCCTCGCCCCGGTAGACCAGAGCGCCCGAAGGACGGGCGGCGTTGTCCAGCAGGGCCTTGGACCAGCGGCTGGCGGCGTTGTGCACGTCCAGCGCCACGGCGGCGGCCTGCATCGGCGACAGGCCGTAATGGTCGTCCTGCGGGTGGAAGCTCTTGATATGGCAAACGGGCGCCGCGCCCGCGCCGACGGGAAACCGGTGGGTGCGCCCCGCCACGGTGTAGTCGTAAGCGACCGGCCAGCCGTCTGCCCCGGGAACCAGGCTCATGCGGTCCGAACGCAGGACATGCAACTCCAGCGGCAGGCCCTCCTCGGCAAGGACGCCTTCGACATAGGCGTCCCCGGTCAGGAGCAGCTGGCCGAACAGCGCCTCCAGCAGTTCGGCCCGGCCCTGCCCCGCGTTGGGACGATGGATCAGGCTCAGGACAGGGTGCATGTCATAGCGGCGCTCGCGGTCCTGCAGGTTCAGCGGCAGGGCGGCGGCGGCCTCGGCGATCAGCTTGACCGCACGAAAGCCGACCGGGTTCCCCGCGAACCCGGCGCGGGTCAGCGAGGCCACGTCCCGCGGACTCCAGGCGACGCGGCCGCCGGTCTGAAGGGCGATGACCCGGCCGGTGGCCGAGGCCTTGACCTCGGCCGGCGCGGCCTCCGCCTTGGGTCCGCTCTTCAGGAAATCGAACATGCCATGCTCCTCGGTCTGGGGTCCCGATCTGATGAGGCTAACATCGGGGTAAAGGATTAAGATGGAGATGGTCCGGCGACCGGCGGGCGTTGCGCCCCACCCGGCCGACGGGGCGCGGGCCTCAAAGCACGCGCATCCGCGGCGATCCCGCGGCATCGGCCCGGCCCAGGATCAGCTCGTGCAGCGCCCAGACGAGCGCATCCACGCGGTCGGGCGATCCCTGGCCGCGAAATCCCTGAAGGGTCATCAGCGCCATCTGGTCCTCGAGCTCTCCCAGACCCGGCAGGTGCCGTACCCGGCCCTGCTCGTAGAGGGCGGCGACCGGTTCGGCCCGCAGGCCCTTGCCCTTGGTCGCGCGCACGGCGCGGTAAGGCACGTTGGGGTCCTCCTGCCGCAGGATCTGCTCGATCATGTCGCCGCCCTGGTTCACCTCGACGATCAGCCGGTCGCCGCCGTGACGGTGCATCGCGTCGATCGCCGCCC
>JAMWZF010000022.1 GCA_024304875.1 Paracoccaceae bacterium | reverse complement strand
GAGCACCGGCAGCAGGGGCCGGGACGATCCGGTCCGGCGTCGGCACCTGCGGCGCCGACGCATTGGGTGTCAGGACGAGGGCGACGCCAATCAGGGCGGCGGCGAGGTGATGCATGGGTCTCAGGCTCCTGTCCGGGGTCTGCCAGATATTACCGGCCTTGAAACCTGCGGAATGGGGCCTCCTTGGGGCGGAATGTGGCCATCAGGCGGACAATCGCGCGGCCGCGGCCCGTGCGCGGCGGGAGATCGCCGAGACGTCCAGCGTCTCCAGCACCCCGCCGCGCACGATGCGGCGCCCCTCGACCCAGAGGTCCCGCACCTTGTCGGGGCCGGCCAGGACGAGCGCGGCGGGGTCCCAGCTGCCGGCGCTGTCGATGCCGGTGACGTCCCAGGCGGCGATGTCGGCGCGGTAGCCGGGGGCAATCCGGCCGCACTCCCCGCCCCGGCCCAGCACCTCGGCTCCGCCCCGGGTGGCGAGGCGCAGCGCCTCCCGCGCGCTCATCGCGTCGGCCCCGCGGCTCACCCGCTGAAGCAGCATCGCCTGCCGCGCCTCGGCCATGATCGCCCCCCGGTCGTTCGAGGCCGAGCCGTCGACGCCGAGGCCCACCGGCACCCCGGCGTCCACCATGTCCCGCAGCGGCGCGATGCCCGAGCCGAGGCGGCAGTTGGAACAGGGGCAATGGGCGACTCCGGTGCGCGAGCGGGCGAAGACGCCGATCTCGCCGGCGTCGAGCTTGACGCAATGGGCGTGCCAGACGTCCGGCCCGGTCCAGCCGAGGTCCTCGGCGTATTGGCCGGGGCGGCATCCGAACTGCGCCAGCGAATAGGCCACGTCCTCGTCGTTCTCGGCCAGGTGGGTGTGGAGCATCACACCCTTGTCCCGCGCCAGCAGGGCCGCCTCGCGCATCAGGTCGCGGCTGACCGAGAACGGCGAGCAGGGGGCGAGGCCGACCCGGATCATCGCGCCGGGGCTCGGATCGTGAAAGGCGTCGACGACGCGGATGCAATCCTCCAGGATCGCCGCCTCGTCCTCGACCAGCGCGTCGGGCGGCAGGCCGCCCAGCGATTCCCCGATCGACATCGCGCCCCGTGTCGGGTGGAACCGCAGGCCCACCTCCGCCGCCGCCGCGATGGTGTCATCCAGCCGGGCGCCGTTCGGGTAGAGGTAGAGGTGGTCCGCAGACATCGAGCAGCCCGACAGTGCCAGTTCGGCCAGCCCCAGCTGGGTCGAGAGGTGGACATCCCCGGGCGTGAACCGGGCCCAGATCGGGTAGAGCGTCCTGAGCCAGCCGAACAGCAGCGCGTCCTGGCCGCCCGGCACGGCGCGGGTGAGGGACTGGTAGAGATGGTGGTGGGTGTTCACGAGGCCGGGGGTCAGGACGCAGCCCCGGACCGCGACCTCCTCGGCGCCCGCAACCTCCAGACCGGGCCCGACCGCGACGATCACCCCGTCCGAGACATGGACGTCGGCGTGAACCGGCTCGGACCCGGCATCGTCCATGGTCAGGACGACCTCGGCCCCTCTCAGCACCAGATCCGCCATGCCCGCCTCTCCTGCTTTCTCTGGACCCGTAAATATCCCCCCGGAGGGTCGGGCGAAACCGGGCAGCCGGCAAGGGGCGGGCGACACCTCGAAGCTTTCGGAAGAGGGGGCGCCGCTACAGGCGCATCGGGATCACGCGAAGGGCGCGAGGCGCTCCATCGCGGCGGCGTGGATCTCCGCGTTTGCGGCGGCGAGGGCCCGGCCGCCCTGGTGGACCGGACCGCCGGACCAGTCGGTCACGATGCCGCCCGCCGCCTCGATCACCGCGATGGGGGCGCAGATGTCGTAGGCCTGAAGGCCGGCCTCGATCACCAGGTCCGCGTGGCCGCCGGCGACCAGGGCATAGGCGTAGCAGTCCAACCCGTAGCGGGTCAGCCTGACCCCGGACGCCACGGCCTCGAAACCCGCGCGGTCCTGCGGGGTGCCGACCTCGGGGAAGGTGGTGAAGAGCACTGCATCCGACAGCGGCCCGCCGGTCCGCGTCGCGAGAGCCGACTTGCCCCGGGGGCCGGTCATCGCGGCATGACCGAAGCCGCCCTCGAAGCGCTCGCCGATGTAGGGTTGGTCGATGATGCCGTAGATCGGGCCTGCGCCGTCGGTGACGGCGATCAGCACGCCCCAGGTCGGCGCGCCGGCGACGAAGGCGCGGGTCCCGTCGACCGGGTCGAGGACCCAGGTGAGGCCGCTGCTCCCGCCGGTGGTCCCGTATTCCTCGCCCAGGATGGCGTCGTCCGGGCGCTCCTCGGCAAGGATCGCGCGCATCGCCCTCTCTGCGGCGCGGTCGGCCTCGGTGACGGGATCGTAGCCCCCGGACTGCTTGTTGTCGGCCGTCAGGCCGCTTCGGAACAGCGGCAGGATCGCGCCGCGCGCCGCATCGGCAAGGCGATGGGCGGTGGCACGGATGGCCTCCGACTCGGCGTCTGTCAAAGGTGTCGCGGAACGCACGGCAGGGACCCCGGAAAAGGCTGACCCGCTGCGCCTAGCTTGGTCCGGCGCGGTCCGTCAACCGCCGGCCCGCGATCAGGCCGCGTCGCTCAGCACCCTGGCGAGGTCGAACAGCCGCCGCCGCTGCGTCTCGGGGATGGCGTAGTAGGAGCGCAGAAGCTCCAGCGCCTCGCGGTCCGACAGCAGATCGCTGGGCATGTCGGAGGTGCCGACCGGCATCTGGCCGTCGCCGAGACCATCGAAGAAGAACGACACCGGCACGTCGAGCGCGTGCGCGATGTCCCACAGGCGGGACGCGGAGACGCGGTTCATCCCGGTCTCGTACTTCTGGATCTGCTGGAACTTGATGCCGACCTTCTCGGCCAGCTGCTGCTGCGTGGTGCCGCAGATCCACCGGCGATGCCGGATCCGCTTGCCGACATGCACGTCCACAGGGTGTTTCATCACGGTACCTTTCCTGTCATGGTGGCCCGGCATATAGCCCCGAGCTTCCCCGGCCCTGACCAAGCCGCCACCGCACTCTTCCATCTGACAAGGGTCTTGCCAGTGGCTCGAACCAACACGCAAGGGTTGCATGGGTCAACCTGACCAAAAGGACAGCCCAAGACCCGGCTTTCAGGTCGGTGGCGGACAAAAACATGCACAAGAATTACTCATTTCAGATTAACGCGCCGCAATTCTCTCGTGTTGCCGAGCGGTTAACGCTTGATTCGCCACGATGAAAGCGCTGCAATCTCGGGCACCCGGCGCGCCGCTCGCCCTCGTCGACCTGCCTGACCCCCGTCCCGCGGAAGGCGAAGTCCTCATCGAGATCCTGGCATGCGGGCTCAACTTCGCCGATCTCTTGATGGCCGAGGGCACCTATCAGGACACCCCCCCCGCGCCTTTCACCCTCGGACTCGAAGTCTGCGGCCGGGTCCTGGCCCATGGTCCCGGCGTGAGTGCGCCGGCCCTCGGCGCGCGAGTCGCAGTCTTCGCCGGACAGGGCGGCCTGGCCGAGCGGGGCTGCTTCCCCGCCGCGCTCTGCCTCCCTGTGCCCGATGCGATGTCCGACGAGGAGGCCGCCGGCTTCCAGGTCGCCTACGGCACCTCGCACCTCGCCCTCGCGCGCCGCGCCCGGCTGACCGAAGGCGAGACGCTAGTGGTCACCGGCGCCGCGGGCGGCGTGGGCCTGACGGCAGTCGAGATCGGCCGCGAGATGGGCGCGCGGGTGATCGGCATCGCCCGCGGCGCCAAGAAGCGCAAGGTGGCCGAGGCGGCGGGCGCCGAGATCACCTTCGACCCCTCGGACCCGGACCTGCTGGAGCGCCTGAAGGCCCTCGGCGGCCTCGACGTGGCCTACGACGCGGTGGGCGGCGGCCTGTTCAAGACCCTGATGCGCGCCGCAAACCGCGAGGCCCGCCTTGTCGTCATCGGCTTCGCCAGCGGCGAGGTCCCCCAGGTCCCGGCCAACCACCTTCTGGTCAAGAACCTCGACGTGATCGGCTTCTACTGGGGCGGCTACCGCCGCTTTGCGCCGGACGTGATGGCCGAGAGCCTCGCCGAACTGACCCGCTGGTTCGAGGCCGGCCGGCTGCATCCGCACGTCAGCGATGTCCTGCCGCTGGACCGCGCGGCCGAGGCGATGGACCTCATTCGGCAGCGACGCTCGACCGGGAAGGTCGTGGTGCGGGTTGCGCCTGGGTGAGGGTGCCGTAGGCCTCCATCAGGAAGTCCGCCAGTGCCTGCTCCACCTCGCCCGTTGCCGTGGGGCTGCGGTAGAGGTTGATCTTGTAGGACTTGAGGTCCGGCAGGGCGCCGCCGTGGTCCACCGGCTCGGTCCCCGGCACCCACATGCCCATCAGCATGGCGTGGACGGCGAGGTCCGCGCTGACCGTCGCCTCGACCGTGCGCGACGATCCCGTCTCGACCGTCATGGTCCAGGGGATGCCCGCTGCGTCCAGCCGCCGCTGCACGTTGCCGCGAAAGATGCAGCGGTCCTCGAAGGCGATGGGCAGCGGCCGCTGTTTCCAGGCCTCGCCCTGGGGGGCGCCGACCCAGACCAGCGGGATCTCGGCCATGGTGATGCCCTCGGGCCCGCAACTTTCCTCGGTGGTCACGATGAGGTCGGCGTTGCCCTTGTCGAACTCGGCCAGCAGGCCGACCGTGTGGGACGAGATGAAATTGACCCGCATCCGGGGAAAGGCGGCCGCAAAACGCTTGAGCACCGGCGGGATGAAGTGGGGCACGATGTCGTGGGGCACGCCGAGGGTGATCTCGCCCTCGAACTCGCGCGCCGTCATCCGGCTGACCGCCTCGTCGTTCAGCTCCACCAGTCGGCGGGCATAGCCCAGCAGCTGCTCGCCCTCGGGGGTCAGGGCGATGCCCCGGCCGGACCGGTCGAAGAGGTCGGTGCCGAGGCTGTCCTCGAGCCGCTTGAGCTGCATCGAGACGGCGGACTGGGTCAGATGCAGGATGCCGGCCGCACGGGTGACGCCGCCGGCCTCGGCCGTGGTGACGAAGGACCTCAGGGCGGTCATGTCCATGTTCCGGCGCATTCATCAATCCTCGTGATGTGTTGCCTGTCAACGATTGGTTTTCATTATTCCACTCCCTGCCTCATATATCAAGCATCCCGATTGATCCCGAGACTTGCATATCAAGGAACGATGAAAATGACCGCCCACACCCTGTCCACCGCCGCGGCCTGCATTCCCGCCGCGCGGCGCCCCCTCCGCACCCGCGGTCTGATGGAGCTGTTCGGACTCTGGCGTCAGCGCCGGTGCCTCGCCAGCCTCGACGACCACCTGCTGCGCGACATCGGGCTGACCCGCGACGCGGCCCTGCGCGAAGCACGCCGGCCGCTCTGGGACGCGCCGCAAAGCTGGCGGCGTTGACGGCCGCCCCCTCCTGGTCGACCCTTCCGCGACAATTTATCCCCATCCGGCAGGATTGGGCGCGGCCGGGGCGGAACTGCTTGAAAAGCAGGTCCGAGATGCCGATATTCGAGTGGAATACCCGAGCGCGCTGAACTGCGCCGGGCTGGCAACAGTTCAACCTTGGAGGGGTTTCATGGCCAACTACCAGACCGTCGGACAGACGACGGCAGGCGTCCGCAGCGCCGAAATCGACCAGGGCCTCCGCGCCCACATGAACAAGGTCTACGGCACGATGTCCGTGGGCATGCTGATCACCGCGCTGGCGGCCTGGGCCATCTCGGGCCTGGCCACGAGCGACGTGCCGACGCAGTACCAGATCGGCGCCGACCAGTACCTGACGCAGTTCGGCTACACGCTTTACGCCTCGCCGCTGCGCTGGGTCGTGATGTTCGCCCCGCTGATCTTCGTCTTCGGCTTCTCGGCGATGATCAACCGGATGTCGGCGGCCACCGCGCAGCTGGTGTTCTACGCCTTCGCCGCCACCATGGGTGTGTCGATCTCGTGGATCTTCATGGTCTTCACCAGCTACTCGATCGTGCAGGTCTTCCTCGTCACCGCGATCGCCTTCGCCGGTCTGTCCCTCTGGGGCTACACGACCAAGAAGGACATCTCGGGCTGGGGGTCGTTCCTCATCATGGGCGTGATCGGCCTGATCGTCGCCTCGGTGATCAACATCTTCCTGCAGTCCCCGGCGATGATGTACGCCATCTCGATGATCGGCGTTCTGATCTTTGCCGCACTGACGGCCTACGACACGCAGAACATCAAGAACACCTACATCGCCCACGCGGCGCATGGGGACCAGGAATGGCTCGGCAAGGCCGCCATCATGGGCGCGCTGAACCTCTACCTGGACTTCATCAACATGTTCATGTTCCTGCTCCAGCTTCTGGGCAACCGGGAATAACCGGTCCGATCTGACCGACATCAAGGGCCGCCTTCGGGCGGCCCTTTTGCTTTGCCGGACCAATGCGGCATCGGGCAATGCATTGTTTCTGCAAGGGAAACCGATCGCCCAAGTTTTGCCGAAAAGGTAGTTGCCGCTGGGTCAGACTTTCGCAAAGGATGCGTGCACGGAAGTAAACGGAAGTAGACCATGCACAAATCCTTCTTCGCGGCCACCTTGCTGGGTCTGGCCGCCACGACGGGCGCGATTGCCGCGCCGATCACCTACGAGGGCCAGTTCACCGCCACGTACCACTTTCCAAACAACGGCGGCCCGCGGTTGCAGCCCATCACCTGGACCTTCGGGTTCACCTTCGATCCGGACACGATCGCGCCGTCGTCGGATACGGCCGGCAACGGAAACACCTCGGTGGTGTACGACACCACGACGGGGCTGACCGGGTATCTGAAGACCGGCAGCCAGACGGCGAATGTCGAATTCACCGAGGCACAGTTCAGCACCGGGTCGCTGAACCGGCACGAATTCACGATCCGCTACGTCATCGACCCGGCCCCCTACGTGGATCCGCAATCGTCCTGCGCGCAGGTCCACCCGATCAATACCTGCCCGGACGACGATCAGAACGACGGATTGTCCCTGACGAGCAATATCGGCCTGCCGAGCACGCTCGACGTCAACACGGTGCAGTTCAGCTTCGGCGGCAACTCCGCCACAGGCCGCTTCTTCACCGGCCCCGGCTACCTGGCGACCACCCCGCTCGACTGGATGGACGACGCCGGGGTCCTCCTCAGCTCGCAAATGGACGTCTACGGCGCGGGGGGGATCGCCGGATCGAGCTACACGGTCCTGTCCGGCCGGACGATGGCCTTCAGCAGTTTCGGACCGGTCAGCAACCAGCCGGGTGTCGAGCCGACCGACCCAGAGCTGACGACGCCGGTCCCGCTGCCGGCGGCCGGCTGGCTGCTCCTGGCCGGTGTGGGTGGGCTGATGGCGCTGCGGCGCCGTCCGGACGCGGAACCACTGGCCTAGCCTCACCAGGACCCAGTCCGGGCGGGCGTCGTGGGCGCCAGCCCGGCAAGGCTTCAGAGGTCCCGCCGCATCGCCACCGCCGGAAAGTCGATGCCGGGGCGCATCTGGAGGGTCATCGTGCCCATTTCCTCGAAGCCCATCGCCCGGTAGAAGGGCACCGCGGTCAGGGTCGAGATGCAGTGCGCCCAGGTCATCCCCGCCGCCGTCGCCTGGTCGAGAGCGGCGGTCAGGATCGCCCGTCCGATTCCGCGCCGAAGCGCCCCGGGGTCTGTCGCGACATGCCGGATGTTGGCCCGCCCGGGAATCGGCCGGCCGCCTCCCGGCAGCGCCTCGGACCAGCCGCCGGCGCCCAGAAGCACCCCCTCCTCCTCGGCAACGAAGTAGCGGCCCGAGGCCACCAGCCCCGGCTGCGCCCGGGTCATCAGCGGCAAGACGGTGACGAGGGCCGAGGGCGGGTAGTCGGCCCTCAGGAGTTGCGGATAGGACCGGCCCAGCAGGGCGTCGATGGCGCCGATGTCCGCGCGGGTGGCGGGGCGGACGGCGATCATGCGGGGGCCGCTGCCACCCCCTGCCCCGCCAGCCAGTCCGCGACGTCCGCATCGCTGCCGAGGCGCACCGCCGGGGTGCCCGAGGACAAGGCGGCCTGGAACAGCGCCGCCATCCGGGTGCGGGCACTGTGCCGGGTCCGCAGAATGTAGCGGACGAACTCCCAGGTCTGCGGGCCAAAGGTCTCGGGGCAGCCCTCGGGCAGATCGGGGCGGGAGCGTCCCCGGTAGCGCCAGGAGCGGGCGAGGACACGCCACAGGCGCAAGGGCCAGGGCCGGTCGAGCCAGACCAGCAGGTCGGCGCGGGCCAGGCGGCTGTCCCAGGTCGAACTGAGCCCGCCCTCGATGATCCAGGCCGCCTTCGTCTCCTCGGCCCGGATCAGGGGCAGCTTCTCGGCCCGGGTCCGCTCGACCCAGCCGGGCTGCCAGTGGATGTGGTCGATATGGACGACCGGCAGGCCGAGGCGCGCGCCGAGGGCCCGCGCCAGGGTGCTCTTGCCCGAACCGGGCTGGCCGACGATCATGACGCGCTGCATGCTCCCCCCCCAACACGAAAAAGGCCGCACCAGGATGGCGCGGCCCTCGAAATCCAAAGTGGCAGATCGTTACTTGATCTTGCCTTCCTTGTACTCGACGTGCTTGCGCGCGACGGGGTCGTACTTCCGGACCACCATCTTCTCGGTCATGGTCCGGGCGTTCTTCTTGGTCACGTAGAAGTGGCCGGTGCCCGCGCTCGAGTTCAGGCGGATCTTGATCGTGGTCGGCTTCGCCATGGTCTCGTCTCCTCGTCCGGGGCGGCGCCCGGGTGAAATCGATTGAAGCCCGCCTTCTACCCGCGCGGGCCCGCCTGTCAACCGGATTCCGGCCCAACCTCTCTTTTCGCCTCAAATACCTCGGGGGTCCGGGGGCAGAGCCCCCGGCCGGTCGCCGTCAAGCGGGCGGGGCAGGTATCGCGCGGAAGGCCTGTAAGCCGGATTCTGTTCTCCCACGGGCCGAAACCCGGGGATCGATGGCCATTCCTCTGGGACGGGGATCGCTCCCCGCCTCAAGCTGCCGACCCGGGCCGCGAGGTCAGGCACCCCATGTGCGGCCCCTATTTGGCATTGCTCCCGGTGGGGCTTGCCGTGCCGGTCCCGTTGCCGGTCCCGCGGTGGGCTCTTACCCCACCGTTTCACCCTGACCCCGGATGACCCGGGGCAGACTCTTCTCTGTGGCGCTTTCCGTCAAATTGCTTTGCCCGGGCGTTACCCGGCACCGTTGCCTGAGGGAGTCCGGACTTTCCTCTGCCGGTGAAGACAGCGGCCATCCGGCCTTCCGCGCCGCGCAGCCCTAGGCCAGACGCGTGCGACCGTCAACGGGATGCGCGCGGGCCAGGGCCCGGGCGAGGGCGCGGTCGGTGGCATCGGCGGGGCCCGTGGCACCGGGGCGATGGCGCAGGCGGAAAGCGGCGAGCAGCGTCTCCTCGTCCACCTCGGCCGTGTAGCCCGCGGCGCGCAGGTCGGCGATCAGGTCGCCCTCCTCCCCCGGCTCGGGCCGGACCGCCAGCCCCTCGGCTCCCAGCCGGTCCCAGGGAAACAGCGGGCCGGGGTCGATCTTGCGCCCGGGGGCGAGGTCGGAATGGCCGATGACCCGGGCGGGGGGAATTCGCCAGCGGGCGCAGATCCCGCGCAGAAGGTCGATCAGGGCGGTGATCTGACGGTCGGGAAAGGCGCTCACCCCGTCGTTGTCGAGCTCGATCCCGATGGACCGCGAATTGACGTCGCTGACATCCCCCCAGGCGCCGGCGCCCGCGTGCCAGGCCCGGTCCGCCTCGGCCACCAGCTGGCGCAGGGTGCCGTCCGCCCCGAGGACGTAGTGCGCCGAGACGCCCGAGTCGGGATGGCAGAGCCAGTCCGCCGCCGCGAAGGCGCTGGTCATCGCGGTGTAGTGGAGGACCACTAGGTCGGGGATCGCCCCGCCCCGGCGTTCACCGAAGTTGGGAGAGGGCTGCCAGATCAGTTGGCCGCAGCCCGCGCCGCCTGCCGGAACGGCGTCGGATCCCAGCCGCAGGCAAAGCCGTCACCGTCCGGGTCGATGCCCAGCCGGTCCCGCTCGGGCCCGCCGCGGGCCAGGAAATCGCGCTGCGCCTCGTCGGGCGAGGCGTATTTCGCGCAATTCCGCTGGAACCGGTTCTGGCCGGAGAGGAGCGAGCGGGAATACCATTCCTGCCCTTTGTCGTTAGGCGCCGACAGGGCGTAGGCCACGATGTTCGGGCCCGTGTTTCCGGTCCGCTCGGGCACGGCGGTGGGCGCGATCACCTCGTAGGCGGCCTGCTGTTGCTGCCGCCGGGCCGCGTCCGAGGCGATGGATTCGCGGCTCGCCACCGCGTCGAAGTCCTGCTCGTCCGAGATGCCGGGGTTGTTGAAGACCTGCGGCGCGGCGTTGGTCGGGCTGGCCTCGACGTACTGCTGCTGGGCAGGCTGGGCCGGGACCGCGGGCTGCGGCTGGCCGCCGCCGATCCCGGCGCTGGCAAGGTCGCTGGTGCTGACGCCGCCCGAAGAGCTGCCCTGAACGACGGCCGCCGAGGTCGGCGCCGCAACCGTCGCGCCCGTGAACCCCGCATCGCCGCGCAGCGCCGCCTCGCGCCGGGCGCGCTGCAGCTCGTATTCGGAATAGTCACCGAAACCCACGCCGGTCCCGCTGTCGGGAACCGGCCGCGAAGAACAGGCGGAAAGGGCCATCGCGGCCCCGATCACCAGCATGAGATGTTTCAATGGACTGCCCTTCCGGTCCTTTGGGTGGCCGATTTACCACCATTTGGCGGGTTTGGAAACAAACCCGGCCGCACGTTCCAGTGTGTAGGCACAATTCAGCAGATCGGCCTCTTCCCAGGGCCGGCCGATCAGCTGCAGACCCAGCGGCAGGCCTGTTCCGCTCATCCCCGTGGGCACCGCGATGCCGGGCAGCCCGGCGAGGTTCACCGTCACGGTGAAGATGTCGTTGAGGTACATCTCGACCGGATCCGAGACCTCCTTGCCCAGTTCGAAGGCCGCCGAGGGCGTCGCCGGGGTCAGGATCGCGTCCACGCCGCTGGCATAGACCTCGTCGAAATCCCGCTTGATGAGGGTCCGCACCTTGCGGGCGCGGTTGTAGTAGGCGTCGTAGAAGCCGGCGGAGAGCACGTAGGTGCCCACCATGACCCGCCGCTTGACCTCGGCGCCGAAGCCCTCGGCCCGGGTCTTCTCGTACATCTCGGTGATGCCGTCGCCCTGGGACAGTTTGGCCCGGTGGCCAAAGCGGACCCCGTCGTAGCGGGCGAGGTTGGAGGAGGCCTCGGCCGGGGCGATGACGTAATAGGCCGGCAAGGCGTATTTCGTGTGCGGCAGGGAGATGTCGCGCAGCTCGGCCCCGGCGTCCTTCAGCATCTCGGCGCCTTCGGTCCAGAGGGTCTCGATCTCCTCCGGCATCCCGTCCATGCGGTATTCCTTGGGGATCCCGATGACCTTGCCCCGGATGTCGCCGGTCAGCGCCGCCTCGAAATCGGGGACGGGCAGGTCGGCGGAGGTGCTGTCCTTGGGGTCGTGCCCGGCCATGGCGGACATCATGATCGCGCAGTCCCGCACGTCCCGCGCCATCGGCCCGGCCTGGTCGAGGGAGGAGGCGAAGGCGACGATGCCCCAGCGGCTGCACCGGCCGTAGGTCGGCTTCAGCCCCGTGATCCCGGTGAAGGCCGCGGGCTGGCGGATCGACCCGCCTGTGTCGGTGCCCGTGGCGCCGAGGCAGAGGTCGGCCGCGACCGCGCTGGCCGACCCGCCCGAGGAGCCGCCCGGGGTCAGCTCGGCCCCGTTCTCGCCCTTCCAGGGGTTCACGGCATTGCCGTAGCACGAGGTCTCGTTCGAGGACCCCATGGCGAATTCGTCCATGTTCAGCTTGCCGAGCATGACCGCGCCCGCGCTGCGCAGCTGGGCCGAAACCGTGCTCTCGTACTCCGGCTTGAACCCCTGCAGGATTCGGCTGGCGGCCTGGGAGGGCACCCCCTCGGTGCAGAAGAGGTCCTTGATGCCCAGCGGAATGCCATTGAGGTCCGGCTGGCCGTCATAGCCGCGCGCGTCGGCGGCCTTCGCCCGCTCCAGCGCGATCTCGGGCGTCTTGTGGACGAAGGCGCCCAGCGCATCGGCCCCGTCGATGGCGGCCAGGCAGGCTTCGGTCAGCTCGACCGAGGTCACCTCGCCCTTGCGCAGGGCGTCGCGGGCCTCGGAGATCTTGAGGGTGTTCAGCTCGGTCATTCCACCACCTTCGGCACGGCGAAAAAGCCCTCGCGGGCGTCGGGCGCGTTCGACAGGACCTTGGCCTGCTGGCCGCCGTCGGTCACCACGTCCTCGCGGCGCTTGAGTCGCATCGGCGTGACCGAGACCATCGGCTCCACGTCGTCCACGTCCACCTCGGACAGCTGCTCGATGAAGCCGAGGATCGCGTTGAATTCCCCGGCGAGGGCGGGAAGCTCTTCCTCGGGCACGGCGATGCGGGCGAGGTGGGCGACCTTGCGGGCGGTGTCGATGTCGATGGACATGGGGGCGCTCCTGTCTGTCAGGGCAGCGCTTTATCGCTGTCGCGGCGCGCTCGCAACCGGGTGGCGCAGCCAGACCTCGATCATCCAGCCCAGCATGATCGCGTTGAGGAGGTGCCAGAGGAAATGGGTGCCGAGAGGAAGCGCCTCGCAGACCACCATGTCGAGACTGCGGAAGGTCAGCGACAGGCAGAGGATCGCGGCCCCGATCGCCAGCCCCCGCGCCGTGGCCGGGTGGCGGTGGCGAAGCAGGACGGCGTAGATCGCGATCAGCAGCGGCAGCGGCCAGTAGGCGGCCGAGATGGCGAGGAAGGGGACCTGGCTGACGAGCGGGATCAGCCCCGCCGCGAAGGGGATGAACCCCGCCGCGCCGAGGGCCGCGGCCCAGGCCGGCCAGCCCCAGAAGTCGCGGTTGGCGAGGTAGATGTAGGCGAGCGCGAAGGCCAGGATCGGCAGGCTGTCTGCCGCCGCCGCCCAGGCCGTCGCATGTGTGTGGAACAGCCAGGACCCGATGCCGATGACGATCAGCACGCCGGACAGGGCCTGTCCCGCCGGGCGTCCGGCGGACCTGTGCCACATGAGCAGCCCCGCGACGATGAATGCGATGTTGGTCAGCGCGTTGACCGGTTCGGCCCAGTAGCCGGGGCCGAGGCGCTCGCAGTATCCGTCGATCCGGGCCGTCCAATCCACTTGTCTGCGCCCTCTCCCGCGTTAGCCTTGGTGCGACCTGATCAACCTAGGAAGCTGTTCCATGAAAATCACCTGGCTCGGACATTCCGGCTTTCGCCTCGAAACCGGCAAGGAGGTCCTGCTGATCGACCCCTGGCTGGCGGGCAACCCGTCGTTTCCCGAGGGACAGGAAGAGGCCGCCACCAAGGGCGCGACCCATATCCTGCTGACCCACGGCCACGGCGACCACGCGTCGAGCGCCCTCGGCATCGCCAGGCAGACCGGCGCGCAGATCCTCTGCATCCACGAGCTGGCGGAGCGGTGGGACAGCGAGGAGGGCGTCGAGGTCATGGGCTTCGGCAAGGGCGGCACGGTCGAGGCCGGGGAGGCCAGGGTCACCATGGTGAACGCGGTCCATTCCTCCTCGCTCGACAGCGCCGGGCTGTCCTATGCCGGCGGCGAGGCGGGGTTCGTCATCCGCGCCGAGGGCCATTCGATCTACGTCTCGGGCGACACCGACGTGATGGCCGACATGGGAGTGATCGCCGACCGCTACAAGCCGGACGTCGGCATCCTGTGCTGCGGCGGGCACTACACGATGGACATTCCCGGCGCGGCCTACGCGGCAACCAAGTTCTTCGATTTCGACATCGTCATTCCCTGCCACTACGGCACCTTCCCGATCCTCGCGCAAAGCGCCGACCCCCTGGTCGAGGCCCTGCCCGGCGTCGACGTCCGGGTGATGGAGGTGATGGAGGAAATGGAGCTCTGAGCCCGGGGGACGGGCACGCCGCCGAGGCCGGTGCACGTCGTGGCACCCCGGACTCCCTAAGATAAGTATTTATGCCTTCATCGAAGCAGAGGCGCGGCTCTTCAGGCTTCGATGAAGGCTCAAATACTCATGGTCCGACATCTGCCGGCACGCCCCTCGCGATGTGGTCCGGCGCCGGCAAAGGGTGGCTCGACACGCTGCCCCGTCAGGCGCCGCGCCGCTCCAGGAAGAACTGCCGCAGGAGGGCGGCCGATTCGGTCTCGCCGATGCCATCGTAGATCTCGGGTACGTGGTGGCACTGGGGGTGGCTGAAGACCGCCGGTCCCTGCCCCACCCCGCCGCTCTTGGGGTCCGCGGCGCCGTAGTAGAGCCGCCGGATCCGGGCGAATCCGATGGCGGCGGCGCACATCGGGCAGGGCTCCAGCGTGACATAGAGGTCGTGACCCGACAGCCGCTCCTGCCCCAGCGCGGCGCAAGCGGCGCGGATCGCCAGCATCTCGGCATGGGCGGTGGGGTCGTTCAGCTCACGCGTGCGGTTGCCGGCCTTGGCCACCACTTCGCCCGAGGGGCCTACGATGACGGCGCCGACCGGCACCTCGCCCCGGCCCGCCGCCGCCCGCGCCTCGCCCAGCGCGCCGATCATGTGAGAGTTGAACGCCATGGCGCGCAGCTAACAGGATTTCGCACCGGCAGGGCAAGCATTGCCCTTCCCCCGGCAACCTGCTGATCTGCCGCGATGGAGGAGAACATCCACGACCCGGCCTTCGTCGCCGCCCTGTTCGACCGCTGCTCGGCCCGCTACCGGACCTGGGCGCAGGTCGCCTCCTTCGGCATGGTCGCGCTCTGGCGGGGACAGGTGGCCGACCGCCTGGCCGGAGCGCGGCAGATGGGGCGGATCGCGGAAGGCGCCGTCGGCCCCGCCCCGGCGAGCCGCCCTCATATCGTGGACCTCATGGCCGGGACCGGCGAGGTCTGGCGCCACCTCGACCGGCATTTCCCGAAGGCCCGGATCACCGCCGTCGACATCTCGCCGGGGATGCACGCCCGGGCGGTGGAGCGCCTGCACGGGGACCGCCGGGGCCGGATCACCCACATGACCGGCGATGCCCTCGACTGCCCGGTGCCGGACGGATCGGCCGACCTCGTGATCTCGTCCTTCGGGCTGAAGACACTGAACCCCGAACAGCAGGCCGTCCTCGCCGCCGAGATCGCGCGCATCCTGCGCCCTGGCGGCGCCTTCGCCCTGATCGAGGCGAGCGATCCCAAGGGCTGGGTCCTGCGCCCGCTCTACCGTCTCTACCTGGACGGCATCCTGCCCGTGATCGAGCGGCTGGTCCTGCGTGGCGCCCGGGATTTCGCGATGATCGGCACATACACCCGCGCCTTCGGCGATTGCGCCCGCTTCGCCGAGGCGCTGCGGGCCGAGGGGCTCACGGTCTCGATGATGTCCCATGTCGGCGGCTGCGCCACCTCCGTCGCGGGCATCCGGCCGATTGCGCCGCAGCGGGAAGGGGGCTAGGGCCGGGGCATGGCCGACACCCCTCCTCCCGGCGACAGAATCGCCAAGGTCCTCTCCCGCGCCGGCGTCGCCTCGCGCCGTGAGGCCGAGCGCATGATCGAGGCCGGCCGCGTGACGGTGAACGGCCGGAAGATCGACAGCCCGGCCCTGAACGTCACCGCCGCCGACCTGATCAAGGTCGACGGCAAGCCGGTGGCCGAGCCCGAGCCGCCGCGCCTCTGGCTCTACCACAAGCCGGCGGGCCTCGTGACCACCGCGAAGGACGAGAAGGGCCGAGAGACGATCTTCGACACCCTGCCCGAGGAGCTGCCGCGGGTGATGAGCGTCGGCCGGCTCGACCTCAATTCCGAGGGCCTGCTGATCCTGACCAACGACGGCGAGGTGAAGCGCAAGCTGGAGCTGCCGTCGACCGGCTGGCTGCGCCGCTACCGCGTCCGCACCCACGGCACCCCGTCCGAGGCGGCGCTGGAGCGGCTGCGCAAAGGCATCGAGGTCGAGGGCACCCGCTACCAGCCGATGACCGTGACCTTCGACCGGGTGCAGGGCGCCAACGCCTGGCTGACGGTGTCCCTGCGCGAGGGCAAGAACCGCGAGATCCGCAAGGCGATGGCCGAGATCGGGGCGACGGTGAACCGGCTGATCCGGGTCTCCTACGGTCCCTTCCAGCTGGGCCAGCTGAAGGCGGGCGAGGTCGAGGAGGTCAAGCCGCGGGTCGTCCGCGACCAGCTCGGCCTTTCCGACAAGCCCAAGGTGATGCGCGAGCGACGGCGCAAGTAGGCCGCCGCGCTCCTCCTTCATTCTGGCAGGAAAACGCACAGCGCGGCCCCCGGGGCACGCGCATCGTCCGCCGTTGCGACGCCGCTCAGACCAGCCCCGCCAGCCAGAGGTAGAGCGGCAGGCCCACGGTGATGTTGAACGGAAAGGTCACCCCGAGCGACAGCGTCAGGTAGATCCCCGCCTCGGCCTGCGGCAGGGCGATCTTCATCGCCGCCGGTACCGCGATGTAGGAGGCCGAGGCCGAGAGGACCATCAGCAGGAACAGGCTGCCCGTCTGGAGCCCGATCAGCCCGCCGAGGCCCAGCGCCAGGACCGCCCCGATCACCGGCATCAGGAGGCCGAAGCCGAAGAGCCCGGCGCTCAGCATATGCCGGTTGCGCAGGAGGCTCCGCCCGGCGTTCAGGCCCATGTCGAGCAGGAACAGGCAGAGGATGCCGGTGAAGGGCGTGACGACGAAGGGCGCGATCATCTCCATCCCCCGGTCCTGCGTGAGGGCGCCGATCAGGAAGGCCCCGGCCAGCAGGACGATGGAGCCGTTGGCGAAGAGCTCGCGCAGGGGCACCCCTCCCGACCCGCCTCCGGTGCCGAACCGGTGCGCGATCCAGAGCGCCGAGAGGATCGCCGGCACCTCCATCGCCGCCGCCACGGCGACCATGTAGCCGTCCGACGTCATGCCCGTCAGCTCGAGGAGGCTGGACGCCGCCACGAAGGTCACGATCGAGATCGACCCGTAGTGCCCCGCCACGGCGGCGGCGTTCAGGGGGTCGAGCCGGGTCATCCCCCGCAGGAGCCCGTAGGCGAGGAAGGGGACGAGGAACGACAGGCCGACTCCGGCGCCGAGCGCCGCGAAGACCTGCGGCTCGAGCCCGTTCTGCGCCAGGCTGTGCCCCCCTTTGAACCCGATCGCGAGCAGCAGGTAGAGCGACATGAACTTCGCCGCGCCCTCGGGGATGGAGAGGTCGCTGCGGACCACGGCAGCGACGAGGCCGAGGACGAAGAACAGGATCGTCGGCACCATGAGGTTGCCGACCAACGTGTCGAGAATGGGCATGAGAGGGGCTCCGGGTTCGAGGTTTCGCGCCTGTTGCCCGGTTTCGCTACATAGCTTAAATACAAATCAATGCTTCTTTCGATAGCTTGGGGCTATGAATGCGCCCGACCCTGCGCCAGATGGACTACATCGTGACCGTCCACCGCCTCGGCAGCTTCGGCCTCGCGGCGGAGCGGCTGCACGTCAGCCAGCCGAGCCTGTCGACCCAGATCGCTGCGGTGGAGGCGGACCTTGGCGTGCGCCTGTTCGACCGGGGCCGGGGCGGGGTCCGGAC
>JAMWZF010000219.1 GCA_024304875.1 Paracoccaceae bacterium | reverse complement strand
GCTGCCTTGGTCGCGGCCATAGTGGTGTGGTTCGCCCGCAACCCGATCCTCTCGATCTTCGGCCTCGGTCCCGAAACCGAAGAAGACGAAGCCGACGTAGGCCGCGCCGGCCGACACGGCGGCCGCGACGGTCTCGGGCGTGGACAGCCCGCAGATCTTGACCCGGACGGCCCCCGGCATCGCCTGCGCCGCTACTCGAGCAGGGCCAGGACGTCGTCCTTGCCGTCGTGTTTCTCGGCCTTCAGGCGGCCCACCTCGCGCTCCAGCTTCTGCGCCTCGCGGCGGGCGCGGGCCGCGGCGGCCCGGTGCTTGTGCTCGCGGATCCACTCCCAGACGAAGCCGATCAGCAGGCCGAGGGCCACGCCGATGAAGATGACCATGAACAGGGGCATCGAGATCGTCGGGCTGACACCGATCAGTGCGGCCAGCCCGTCGGGCAGCGCCTTGAGCGAGACCACCTGACGGTTCGCGAGGCCGAGGACGATCAGGCAGATGCCGACGATGGCCCAGAAGGTATAGGTGATGTAGCGCATGTGGCCCGTCCCGGTCTGCGGTGGTTGTCGCCCTGCTATATAGGCCGGCTTACTTGTCGTTCAGCCGGTCGCGCAAGAGCTTGCCCGTCTTGAAGAAGGGCACGTGTTTCTCTTCCACATGAACCGACTCGCCGGTGCGCGGGTTGCGCCCGGTGCGGGCGTCGCGCTTCTTGACCGAAAAGGCGCCGAAACCGCGCAATTCGACCCGGTCGCCATTGGCCATCGCCATGGTGATGCGGTCGAAGACTGTGTTCACGATGCGCTCCACATCGCGGTGGAAGAGGTGCGGATTCTCGTCAGCAATCTTCTGGATCAACTCCGAGCGGATCATGGCGCCCCCTGTTTCCCGCTGTTCTGGTCCCTCCGGCGGTCCTCCCCCGGTGGGGGGACTATAGGCGCTAACCGCGTGAACGGAAATGGGGTCAACTTGCCCGAAAGTCCTGATTCCCGGGCAAATTCGGGCAGATAGGGGCTTGACGGAGGCCCCGGTCGGCGACCCGCCGCCGGCTGGGCGACCTCCTGCCGCCGCGACCCGCCAATGATTCGGAGCGGGGGCACCCGCCGAAACTCACAACTGCGGCACAGCCGTCCGTCGCGCGCGGCTCCATCCGCCGCCCCGGGCCAGGCTACGCCGGCAGCGCGTCCAGAAGGGCCCTCGTCTGCGGCATCCGCTCGAGGCTCGCCCCGATCCGCCTGCGCCAGTTCGGCCCCCGGCCCATGGCGTCGTGGTACGCCTCGGCCAGCTCGTCCGGCCGGTCCTCGGCCAGAACCCGGACCAGCACGGCCGCCTGCGCCCGGTCCTTGACCGCCTTCAGCGCATCCGGCCCCTCGCGCCGCCGGTCCGCGACGATCAGCTTGTGGATCGCGAAGGCCTCGGGCCGGGGGATCTGCACGATGAGGCCCGACCGGTAGAGCGTCACCGCCTTGATCGGCTCCGCCAGCAGGAAATTCAGATAGTGCAGCCCCTGCGCCGACACCCCGAGGCTCGGCAGCGGCTTCAACCCCTCGTCCCCCTTCATCGCCGTGGTGAGGAACTCCACCATCACCTCGGACGTCGAATCCGCCCAGCGCCAGATGTGCCGCGGCTCGAGGCTGGGCAGGGGGGCGAAGGACAGGGTGCCAAGGGCATCCGCGACCGGCTCGATCACCGTATCCCCGATGGCGAGGGACAGGTGCTCGAAACTGGCGATGTCGATGTCGCCGGTCTGGGCCAGCTGCCCCGCGCCGAGGCGGATGCCCAGTTCGCCCTCGTAGTGCCGGAAGGCCATCGTCCCGACCAGCGTCCCCCCCAGCCGGAACACCCCGATCCGGGCAAGGGCGAGGAGGAGAGAGCCGGTCCTGGCGTCCATCGGCAGGTAGCCCTCGGCCCGCAGGGTCCGGGCCAGCCGGGTGCGGGTCGCCTGCCGATCCTTGGCGCGCGCCTTCAGCTCCTGCTGGCGGGCGATCATGGCTTTCGTCTCCGGGGTCGCCTCGCCGATGTAGCGGTCCGCCATCCGTCCGCCGGTCCGGAAGGTCTGGTAGAGATAGGTCCGGCCATTCCGGGTCTTGGTCCGGATCGTCCCGGTCAGCGCGGCAACCTCGTCCTCGAGGAGCAACCGGCGCAGATCGGCATAGGCCGTGTGGCCAGCGAGGGAAAAGCGGTCCATCGGTGTACCCATCAAAAATATCTTTGCTGGGTACAGGTAGCACCGGGCGTTGTACCCAGCAATATTATTTTTGATGGGTGCACGTCCGTCAAAGAAAAACCCCCGCCGGATCGCTCCGGCGGGGGCCAATTCATTCAGCCGTCAGGCCGCGGTCAGTCGTCGTCGCCGCGGTTCAGGGCCGCGCCGAGGATGTCGCCCAGCGAAGCACCGCTGTCGGACGAACCGAACTGTTCCACGGCTTCCTTCTCTTCGGCGATCTCGCGGGCCTTGATCGACAGACCCAGGCGGCGCGACTTCGGATCGACGTTGGTGACGCGGACGTCCACCTTGTCGCCGACGCCGAAGCGGTCGGGGCGCTGCTCCGCACGGTCACGGGACAGGTCCGAGCGGCGGATGAAGGACTTCATGCCCTCGTATTCCACCTCGATGCCGCCGTCCTCGATCTTCGTCACCTCGACGGTGATGATCGAGCCGCGCTTCACGCCGTCCACAACACCCGAGAAGGTGTCGTCCAGGGCCTTGATCGAGAGCGAGATGCGCTCCTTCTCGACGTCCACCTCGATGACCTTGGCCTTGACCATGTCACCCTTGCGGTAGTCGCCGATCACGTCCTCGCCCCGGCCTTCCCAGGTCAGGTCGGACAGGTGGACCATACCGTCGATCTCGCCGGGCAGACCCACGAACAGGCCGAACTCGGTGATGTTCTTGACCTCGCCCTCGACCTCGGTGCCCTCGGGATGGGTCTCGGCAAAGACTTCCCACGGGTTGCGCATGGTCTGCTTGAGGCCCAGGGACACGCGGCGCTTGGCCTCGTCGATCTCGAGCACCATGACCTCGACCTCCTGGGAGGTGGAGACGATCTTGCCCGGATGGACGTTCTTCTTGGTCCAGGACATCTCGGAGACATGGACGAGGCCCTCGACACCCGGCTCCAGCTCCACGAACGCACCGTAGTCGGTGATGTTGGTGACGCGGCCCGTGTGGGTGCTTTCCAGCTCGTATTTCTGCGAGACCGAATCCCACGGATCGTCCTGCAGCTGCTTCATGCCGAGGCTGATACGGTGGGTCTCCTTGTTGATCTTGATGACCTGGACCTTCACGGTCTCGCCGATCGACAGGATCTCGGAGGGGTGGTTGACACGGCGCCAGGCCATGTCGGTGACGTGCAGCAGGCCGTCCACACCGCCAAGGTCGACGAAGGCGCCGTACTCGGTGATGTTCTTGACCACGCCGTCCACGGCCTGACCTTCGGCCAGGTTGCCGATGACCTCGGCACGCTGCTCGGCGCGGCTCTCTTCGAGGATCGCACGGCGCGAGACGACGATGTTGCCCCGGCGGCGGTCCATCTTGAGGATCTGGAACGGCTGCTTGAGGCCCATCAGCGGGCCGGCGTCGCGCACGGGGCGGACATCGACCTGGGAGCCGGGCAGGAAGGCCACGGCGCCGCCGAGGTCGACGGTGAAGCCGCCCTTGACGCGGCCGAAGATGGCGCCTTCGACGCGCTCTTCATCCGCATAGGCCTTCTCGAGACGATCCCAGGCTTCCTCGCGGCGGGCCATCTCGCGCGAGATGACGGCTTCGCCGCGGGCGTTCTCGGCAGAGCGGAGGTAGACCTCCACCTCGTCCCCGACGGCCAGGTCGGAGGTTTCACCGGGGTTCGCGAATTCCTTGAGGTCGACGCGGCCTTCCATCTTGTAGCCGACGTCGATGATGGCTTGTCCCGCCTCGATGGCGATGACCTTGCCTTTGACAACCGAACCCTCGTCCGGGGTGTCCATTTCGAGGCTTTCGTTCAGGAGGGCCTCGAATTCCTCCATAGATGCGTTCTGAGCCATGTGGCTTTGCGATTCCTTTTTAGGTTTTCTGGCCGCGCGGTTGTCTCCGCGGGTCTTTCGGGTGATTGGTCCACCGGGGATGAAAAACGAAGGGCCGGTTCAGCACCGACCCTGCCTCATCCCCCGCGCGCGGGTGTGCCCCCGCTTCGACAGGGGCGGGCTATAAGCGCCCCGTCCCTGTTTGGCAAGGGCGGAGGGCGGCGGCGCGCCGACCTCGCCGGAACCACGGCGGGCCGATCCACGTTTTCCGAGGGAAAGGAGATCACCCATGGACCGCCTGAGCCTTTTCCTCACCCTGCTGACCGGCTCCGTGCTGGCCGGGGGTCTGACGATCCTTGTCCTCAGCCTCGGGTACTACAGCTGGCCTGCCATCGGCATCGCCGCAGGCCTCGGCTTCGTGCTGAGCTGGCCCGCGGCCTATGTCGTCTCGCGCCGGATCAAGCGCTGGGATCCCGACTGGGACGAAACCGCAGTCAAGGACGCCGGCGTCATCCCCCGCCCCGGCGCGCCCGAGGTCTGAGGCAAGATCGGCCAGGCCGTCCCTTGGTCGCGCACCCTGACGTCCCCCAGGCGCCGGAGCCCGCCCCGGCCGACCGAAGCCCGAGGATCCTCACGCCGCCGGCTCCCTTCGCCGCGGCAATCCTGCGTCTCGGCCTCGCGGCCCCCCGATTGAGCGGCGCGTCCGCCGCCCTCCCCGCGCCGTCTCTTCCGGCCCACCTGTGACGACGGCGGTGCGCTATAACATAGGCCCGGAGTTCGCCGCTTCTGCGGGGGTTATCGACCTGATCGCTGTCGGGATCGTCGCCCCACCTGCGCGAGGGGCAGCTCCCCCGCTAAACCAGCAGGGGCAGCGCCAGCATCTCACGACCATTGCCCTCTCCTGATCGGGGCGTCGGGCTCGGCGCTCGAGACGATCGCCAGCGCCCTCTAGTCCTCCACGTCGTCGAGAAGCGGCACGTCCAACCCCGCGATCTCGGGCATCGCCGCCCCGGCGATCCCCTGCACGTCCCCGTACATCCCGATCATCGCGTCCTGCGCGAGTCCAAGGGCCTTCTCCCGCTTGGCCCAGAGCGCCATCATCGTCTTGCGCTCGCGCACCAGGTCGGCCCGCAGGTCGTCGAACCGCTCCACCATCGCCTCCACCCGGGCGCGGAACTGAGGGCCGGTGAGGTAGTCGTAGAGCATCTCGGTCTTGGTCGCCTGGCCCTGGCGCTGCCCCTTCGCGGCCGCCACCTCCAGCAACGTGCCGCGCAACACCGAAGCCAACGGCACCGCGTAGCGCGGCGCGGCCACCCAGACGCCGTCCACCTGGGCGAAGGTCTCCACCCCCTCGGGCCGGACCCGGCTGATCAGCACGCAAAGATCCGCGCCGCACTGGCGCATGTCCTCGCGCAGCTTGGGCAGCCAGTCCTTCGACCAGTTCTGCG
>JAMWZF010000218.1:2776-5463 GCA_024304875.1 Paracoccaceae bacterium | reverse complement strand
CCGGTGCTCCATGCTGAGCCGGGCCGCCTGCCTGGCCGCTGCCCTCGGCCTGCTGACCGCCTGCCAGACGACCACGGCCGATGTCAGCCGGGCACCGGGGTCCGCCGATGCGCCGGTCGTCGCCGTCTCGGGCGGCGCCGCTCTCAACGCCTACCGCCGCCAGCATGGTCTGCCGCCTTTGCGTGAACACTCCGCCCTGACGGCCGCCGCGCGCGAGCAGGCCCGCTTCATGGCCGAGACCGGGGCGCAGACCCACGCCGGGCGCGGCGGGTCCACCGTCGGCCAGCGGGTGCGCGGGGCGGGCTGTTCCTTCCTCTGGGCGGCCGAGAACATCGCCTGGGGACACCGGTCCGACGCCTCCGCGATGGACTGGTGGATGACCTCTCCGGGGCACCGCGCCAACGCGCTCAGCCGCAATCCCACCCACTACGGCTGGGCCACCGTCGGCACGCAAAGGGCGCTCGTCCTGGCCTCGGGCTGCTGATCGACATCCGGGGCTTGCGTCTGCCGCCACGCGACTGGGGAGAGACTGAGATGAAGATTGCGTTCCTGGCCGCCTCGGCCGTGGTCCTCGCCCTCGGCGGCTGCGTGACGGTGACGCCTTCGGCCCCTCCGGCCGGCGCCGCCGCGCCTGCGATGGCCAGCGCCCCGGCCACTTCCATGGGCAGCGCCCTCAATGCCGCCCGCGCGGCCAACGGCCTGCCGGCCCTGGTGCCGGACGCGGCCCTGATGGCGGCGGCCCGGCAGCAGGCGAGCTTCATGGCGCGGACCGGCACCCTGACGCACGGCGGCCCCGGCGGGTCGACGGTCGGCCAGCGGGTGCGGGCCGCCGGCTGCGGCTGGTCCTGGGTGGGCGAGAACGTGCACATGGGCGCCGCCACGGACGCGGCGGCGATGCAGGCCTGGATGCAGTCCCCGGGCCACCGCGCCAACGCCCTGAACCGGTCCGCGACGGCCTATGGCTCGGCCCGGGTCGGCGCCTACCGGGCGCTGGTCCTGGCGGCGGGCTGCTAGCTAGGCGGGGCGGGCCACCGCGGCGCCTCCGACCCAGACCCGGGCAACCGCCCGGTCGTCCCCCATCATGATCGTCGGGAACAGGGCCTCCCAGATGTCTTCGGCCCGGACCGCGCGTTGGGCGATGGCGGGGGTCGAGGCCAGATCCAGCGCCACGAGGTCGGCCATCGCGCCGGGGGTCAGCGTCCCGATCTCGCCGCCCATGTGCAGCGCCCGGGCCGATCCCTCCGTGGCGAGCCAGAGCAACTGCGCCGGATGCAGGGCGGCGCCCCTGAGCTGCCCGACCTCGTAGGCCGCGCCCATCGTGCGCAGCATCGAGAAGTTGGACCCGCCCCCGGTATCGGTCGCCAGCCCCACGGGCATCCGCGGCACCAGTCCCGCGGTATCGAACAGGCCCGACCCGATGAAGGTGTTCGACGTCGGACAATGGACGACAGCCGCGCCGACCTCCGCCAGCCGGTCGATCTCGCGGGGCTCCAGGTGAATGGCGTGACCGTAAAGACCGCGCGCCCCCAGCAGTCCCGCCGCCTCGTAGGTATCGAGGTAGTCTCGCGCCCCGGGAAACAGCTCCCGGACCCAGGCGATCTCCTCGATCTGTTCGGAGAGATGCGTCTGCATCAGGCAGTCCGGGCGCTCGGCCCAGAGGGCGCCGAGCGCCTTCAGCTGCTCGGGCGTCGAGGTGGGCGAGAACCGGGGCGTGATCGCGTACCGCGCCCGCCCGGTGCCGTGCCAGCGGTCGATCAGGGCCTTGCTGTCGTCGTAGGCCGACAGGGCGGTGTCCCGCAGCCCCTCGGGCGCGTTGCGGTCCATGCAGGTCTTGCCCGCCACCACCGCCATCCCCCGCGCCGCGGCCGCCTCGAACAAGGCGTCCACCGAATGGGGGTGGATGGTGCAGAACGAGGTCAGCGTCGTCGTTCCGTGGGCGAGGGCGAGGTCGAGCGTCCGCGCCGCAACCTCGGCGGCATAGGCGGGGTCGGCCAGGCGCATCTCTTCGGGGAAGGTGTAGCCGTTCAGCCAGTCGATCAGGCGCTTGCCCCAGCTCGCGACGATGCCCGTCTGCGGGTAATGCATGTGGGCGTCGACGAACCCGGGCAGGATCAGGGCCTCGCCCATGTCCGTCACGGGCAGGTCCGGGTGATCCCGGCGCAGGTCCTGCGCCGGTCCCACCGCCGCGATCCGTCCGCCGCGCACGGCCACCGCGCCATGGGTCTCGTGCCGGGCGGCCTCCTCCACCGCGACGTCGAAGGGAGAGACGGAAAAGGCCAGGGTCTGGCCAAGGATCAGGGCGTCGGTCATCGGTGCTTCCAAAGGTGCGGACCGGGCAAGGCTAGGCGAGCGCGCGGGCGAGGGAAAGCAGCCTGCGCGCATCCGGTTGCCGCTACTCCCGACCTCGCTATGCTCTGCGACGCAAAAAGGCGGGAGCAGTCATGGCCGAGGATGTCGAAGAACTCGAGAAGGACGACGTCGCAGGCGATTACACCCTGTCTCCCGAGCTCTTCGAGGCGCTCAGCGAGGCGCTCGAGGCCAAGGATGCGGCGCGGGTCGAGGACCTGTTCGAGCCGCTGCACGCCGCCGACATCGCCGACGTGCTGGAGCAGATCGACGGGCGCGAGCGCCGGGCGCTGGTCGCGCTGGCGGGCCGGCTCATCGACGGCGAGGGGCTGTCCGAGATC
>JAMWZF010000218.1:0-2766 GCA_024304875.1 Paracoccaceae bacterium | reverse complement strand
GAGCTGCGCGACGAGATCATCGACCTTCTCAGCGACGACGACCTTGCCACCGCGGTCCGCGACCTCGAATCCGACGACGTGGTCGACATCGTCGAATACCTCGACGAGGACCGGCAGACCGCCGTGCTGGGCGGCCTCGAAGGCCCGGACCGGATGGCGGTCGAGCGGGCGCTCTCCTGGCCCGAGGAAAGCGCCGGCCGCCTCATGCAGGTGGAAACCGTGCACGCCCCGGACCACTGGAGCGTGGGCGAGATGATCGACTACCTGCGCGCCAATCCCGACCGGCTGCCGGACCAGTTCTACCACGTCATCCTGGTCGATCCCCGGATGAAGCCGACGGGCAACGTCACTCTCGGGCGGCTCCTGTCGTCGCGCCGGGACGTGCGGCTGGCCGACATCTCGGAAGAGATGTTCCGGGTGATCCCGGCAAGCCAGGACGAGGAGGAGGTGGCCTATGCCTTCAACCAGTACCACCTGATCTCGGCCCCCGTGGTGGACGACGACGACCGGCTGGTCGGCGTCATCACCATCGACGACGCGATGATCGTGCTGGACGAGGAACACGAGGAGGACATCCTGCGCCTCGCCGGTGTCGGCGAGGGCGGCCTCAGCTCCAACGTCTGGGAGACGACCAAGCGGCGCTTCCCCTGGCTGGCGGTGAACCTGGTGACGGCGATCCTCGCCTCGATGGTGATCTCGCTGTTCGATACCGTGATCGCGGGCTTCGTGGCACTTGCGGTCCTGATGCCCATCGTCGCCTCGATGGGGGGCAATGCCGGGACCCAGTCCCTCACGGTGGCGGTGCGGGCGATCGCGACCAAGGACCTCACCGGCTCCAACGTCTGGCGGGTGATCCGGCGCGAGGTGCTCGTCGGCCTCGTGAACGGCCTTGCCTTCGCCGTGGTCATGGGCATCGTCGGGCTGATCTGGTTCGGCGCGCCGATGCTGGGCGTGGTGATCGCGGCGGCCATGGTGATCAACCTCGTGGTGGCGGGGCTGGCCGGCACGGCGATCCCGGTGATCCTCGAGAAGCTGGGAATCGACCCGGCCCTAGCCTCGGGGGCCTTCGTCACGACAGTGACCGACGTGGTCGGCTTCTTCGCCTTCCTCGGCCTCGCCGCGGTGGTGCTGCTGTGAGCCTGGCCGAGGCCAAGGCCGCCGCCCGCGCCGCCGCCTTCGCCCGCCGGGCCGAGGCCCATGCGGCCGATCCCGGCACCGGCGCCGGCCTGCTGTCCTCCGTGCTGGCCGGTCATCGCGGGGTACCGCTGTCGGGCTACATGCCGATGCGGACCGAGATCTCGCCCCTCGCCGCGATGGAGGAGGCCGCCGCCCATGGTCCGGTCTGCGTGCCGGTGATCGAGGGCAGGGGCCTGCCCCTGAAGTTCCGCGCCTGGGACAGCGACACGGTGATGATCCCCGGAACCTTCGGCGCCCAGGTGCCCGAGGCGGGGGACTGGATCACGCCGCAGATCCTGATCGTACCGCTGGTGGCCTTCTCCCGCACCGGCGGCCGCCTCGGCTACGGCGGCGGCTTCTACGACCGGACGCTGGAAGGACTGCGCGCGCGCGGTCCGGCCCTCGCGATCGGCTTCGCCTATGCCGCGCAGGAGGACCCGGACCTCCCGCTCGAAGCGACGGACCAGCGGCTCGACATGATCGTCACCGAGACCGAGGTCATCGAAGTCCCGTAGAATTCTGTGGCGAAACCACCCTGGCCTGCACGCCAGTGTCGACCTCGAGGGGGCGCTGCCCCCGCGCCTGCGGCGCCCCCCGAGGTATTTTGGGCGAAAAGAGGATGCAGGGCGCGGCTCTTTCCTCTCTTTTCGCTGTAAATACCTCGGGGGTCTGGGGGCAGCGCCCCCAGCCTCGGCCATCCCGCGCAGCGCTCGCCCCATCCTGCCCCGCAAGGTGGGTCTTGACCCACCCTGCCCGCGTTGATCTATCCCGCCCATGCGACTTCTCTTTCTGGGCGATGTGATGGGCCGGGCCGGCCGGACCGCGATTGCGGAGGGGCTGCCCCGCCTCAAGGCCGGGCTCAAGCTCGACTTCGTGGTGGTCAATGGCGAGAACGCGACCAACGGCGCGGGCCTCAACGTCGAGCACGCCAAGCTGATCCTCGAGGCCGGGGCCGACGTGATCACCCTCGGCGATCATGCCTTCGATCAGCGCGAGATGCTCCAGTTCTGCCAGTCCGAGCCGCGCATCATCCGCCCGCTCAACTTCGCCAAGGACGCGCCCGGCCGGGGCGCGGGCGTCTTCGACGCGCCGGGCGGGCGCAAGGTTCTGGTGGCGCAGGTCCTCGGCCAGGTCTTCATGAAACGTCCCTTCGAGGACCCCTTCGGCCATGTCGAGCAGGTGCTGAAGAGCTACCCGCGCGGCGGCCTCGTCCAGGCCAGCCTGCTCGACGTGCATTGCGAGGCGACATCGGAGAAGATGGCGATGGGTCACTTCTGCGCCGGACGGGCCAGCATGGTCGTCGGCACCCACACCCATGTGCCGACCGGCGACGCGATGGTGCTGGACGGCGGCACCGGCTACCTGACCGACGCGGGCATGTGCGGCGACTACAACTCCGTCATCGGGATGGAGAAGACCGAACCCCTCCGCCGTTTCGTCACCGGCATGACCAAGGAGCGGTTCGGCCCCGCCAGGGAGGAGGCGACGCTCTGCGGTCTCTTCGTCCAGACCGACGACCGCACCGGAGCCGCGATCCGGGCCGAGCCGGTGCGCAGCGGCGGGCGGCTGGCCGAGAGCCTGCCGACCCCG
>JAMWZF010000217.1 GCA_024304875.1 Paracoccaceae bacterium | reverse complement strand
TCACCTTCGGCGCGGCCACCAAGGGCAACGACTTCCACCACTCGCCCGCCCAGCCCTACTACCCCGAGGGGATCGAGCAGCGCGAGTACGACCCGGACCGGGCCCGTTCGCTGCTGGCCAATGCCGGGGCCGAGGGCCTGACGGTCAACCTGTCCACCGCGGACAGCGTCTATGCCGGCGCCGTGGACATGGCCGTCCTCTATGCCGAGCACGCGAAGGCCGCGGGCATCAACATCAACGTGGTGCGCGAGCCGAACGACGGCTACTACTCGGACGTCTGGCTCAAGAAGCCGTTCTGCCTCGTGTCCTGGGGCGCGCGTCCGACGCCGGACGTGATGTACACCCTGGCCTACAAGGACGACGCGGCCTGGAACGAGAGCCACTGGCAGAACGAGCGGTTCAACGAGCTGCTGCTTCAGGCCAAGTCCGAGCTGGACGACAGCCTGCGTGCCGAGATGTACCGCGAGATGGCGATCCTGGCCAAGGACGACGGGGGCACGATCATCCCCTTCTTCAACAACTTCGTCTACGCCAACCGCGCCAACGTGGGCACGCCGGAGCAGCTGGCCGCCAGCTGGGAAAGCGACGGCGCCCGGGCCGCCAGCCGCTGGTGGTTCACCGACTGAGGGCCGACAGGCCGACAGGGCCCCGGAGACGCTCCGGGGCCCTAAAACTTTCCCGGACCCCGAAAATCCGCTGGCAAGGCGTGGGGACGGAATGCAACGATCCGGCACCAAGAACCGGGCCAGACAACGGGGACACAGATGGGTGATATCGCTTCACTTGTAGCCAAGAGACTGGGACTGGGGCTGCTGACGCTCCTCGTCATCTCGGTCATCATCTTCTTCATGGTCGAACTCCTGCCCGGCGACATCGCCCAGGCGGTGCTCGGCCAGGGCGCGACCGAAGAGAACGTCGCCGCCCTGCGCGAGCGGATGGGTCTGAACGATCCCGCGCCGGTCCGCTACTTCCAGTGGCTCGGCGGTGCCCTCACCGGCAACTTCGGCGAAAGCATCGTCACCGGAGAGCGGGTCAGCTCGATCATCTCTGAGCGGTTCATCAACACGCTGTTCCTCGCCGCCTACGCGGCGGTCATCGCGGTGCCCTTCGCCATCGTCCTCGGCATCGTCGTCGCGCTGTTGCGCAACACCCTGTTCGACCGGGTGGCGAACGTGCTGACGCTGACCTCGATCTCGAGCCCGGAATTCTTCCTCGGCTACATCCTGATCCTCTACCTCGCGGTGAAGACGAGCATGTTCCCGGCCATCGCGTCGCTCAGCGGTGACATGAGCTTCGGCGAACTGCTGCACAGGACGTTCCTACCGGCCCTCACCCTCGTCCTTGTCGTCACCGCGCACATGATGCGGATGACGCGCGCGGCGATCATCAACCTGCTCGCCAGCCCCTACATCGAGATGGCCCGGCTGAAGGGCACGCCCCCCTGGAAGGTGATCGTCAAGCACGCCCTGCCGAACGCCTGGGCCCCGATCATCAACGTGGTGGCGCTGAACCTTGCCTACCTCATCACCGGGGTGGTCCTGGTCGAGGTGGTCTTCGTCTATCCCGGCATCGGCCAGTCGCTGGTCGACGCCGTGTCCAAGAGGGACTTCCCCGTCGTGCAGGCCTGCTGCCTGATCTTCGCGGCGACCTTCATCCTCCTCAACCTCGCAGCCGACGTTGGTGCCATCCTCACCAACCCGCGCCTGCGGCATCCAAAATAAGGGGGCGGGATCATGGGTCTGTTCGTAATCCTCTACTTCGCCTTCCTGATCATCGCGTCCTGCCTCGCCGCCTTCTACGAAAAGCGCAGCGTGTTCCTGATGATCTTCTCGCTGACGATGGTCTCCTTCGTCCTCGGCATCGTCGGCGGTGCGGGTGCGCTGCGGTTCGTCGCCATCACGGCGGCGGTGCTGGCCTTCGCGGCGGGCATCTCCTACGCCTTCAAGGAGTTCCTGATCGCCATCGCCCCGCGCAACGCCGCCAAGGAGCTGAAGACCGCGCCGCTGACCGCGGCCTTCGGGATGTTCGTGATCTTCACCTACGCGATCGCGGGCATCTTCGCGCCCTGGATCGCCCCGCACGGAGAGAGCGAGGTCATCTCCTCGGCCTTCGCGCCGGCGGATGCCAACATGCTGCTCGGCGCCGACCAGCTGGGCCGGGACATGTTCTCCCGGATCATCTACGGCGCCCGGAACACCGTCGGCCTGGCGCTGCTGGCCACGCTCGCCGCCTTCTTCATGGGAGCGCTGGCGGGGCTGCTGGCGGCGGTGAAGGGGGGCTGGTTCGACCAGTTCATGGGCCGCTTCGCGGACGTGATCATGTCGATCCCCTCGCTGATCTTCGCCCTGCTGATGCTGTCCATCTTCGGGCCGCAGATCATCGTCATCATCTGCGCCGTCGCCATCATCTACGCGCCGCGGGTGTTCCGCCTGACGCGCGCTGTGGCGGGCAACGTCGTGGTCATGGACTACATCGAGGCGGCCAAGCTGCGCGGGGAAGGGGACTGGTACCTGATCCGGCGCGAGATCCTGCCCAACTCCACCGCCCCGCTCGTGGCCGAGTTCGGGCTGGAATTCTGCTTCGTCTTTCTGCTCGTCGCCGGCCTGTCGTTCCTCGGCCTCGGCATCCAGCCGCCCACCGCGGACTGGGGCTCGATGGTGCGCGAGAACGCCACGCTGATCTCGTTCGGCGACATCACCCCGCTTATCCCCGCCGCCGCCATCGCCCTGCTGACCGTCGCCGTGAACTTCGTCGTCGACTGGATGCTGTGGCGGTCCTCCGGCCTGAAGGAGATGTGATCCAATGACAGACACTTCCGCAATCGCACCGGGCCTCAAGAAGTCGGTCCTGCTCAAGATCCGGGACCTCAAGATCGACGGTTACACCGGCGAAACCTGGGTGCCGATCATCAAGGGCGTCGACCTGACCCTGCACCGGGGCGAGGTCATGGGCCTGATCGGGGAATCCGGCGCCGGCAAGTCGACCATCGGCGCGGCCGCCATGGGCTATGCCCGCGACGGCACCCGCATCAACCCCGGCTCCTCGATCGAGTTCGACGGGATCGAGCTGACCACCTCGACCGAGGCCGACAAGCGCGCCCTTCGCGGCAGCCGCATCGCCTATGTCGCGCAGTCCGCCGCGGCCTCGTTCAACCCCTCGCACAAGCTCATCGACCAGCACACCGAGGCCCCGGTCCACTACCGCATCAAGAAGCGGATGGAGGCGCAGGAGGACGCGATCGAGCTCTACGAGCGCCTGCGTCTGCCCAACCCCGGCGAGATCGGCTTCCGCTATCCGCACCAGGTCTCGGGCGGGCAGCTCCAGCGGGCGATGACGGCGATGGCGATGTCCTGCCGGCCCGACCTCATCATCTTCGACGAGCCCACAACGGCCCTCGACGTGACCACCCAGATCGAGGTCCTGGCCGCGATCCGCGACATCGTGGACCAGTTCAACACGGCGGCGATCTACATCACCCACGACCTCGCCGTCGTGGCGCAGATGGCCGACACCATCAAGGTCCTGCTCAAGGGCGAGGAGGTCGAGCAGCAGTCGACCGAGAAGATGCTGGCCAGCCCTAAGGAGGAATACACCAAGTCCCTCTGGGCGGTCCGCAGCTTCGAGCGGCCGCAGAAGGCGCGGCCGAAGGACGCCACGCCGCTGATCTCGGTCAAGAACATCGACGCCTCCTATACCGGCGGCGAGAAGGTTCTCGATGACGTCTCCTTCGACATCTACCCCGGCATGACCGTCGCCGTGGTGGGGGAGTCCGGCTCGGGCAAGTCGACCACCGCCCGGGTCATCACCGGCCTGCTTCCGCCGTCCAAGGGCGAGGTCCTGTTCAAGGGCGAGCCCCTGCCGCCGAAGTACACGGACCGGAGCAAGGACCAGCTGCGCCAGGCGCAGATGATCTACCAGATGGCGGACACGGCCCTGAACCCCAAGGTCCGGATTTCCGAGATCATCGGCCGTCCGGCCCAGTTCTACTCGGGCCTGAAAGGGACCGCGCTGAAGTCACGGGTGGACGAGCTGCTGGACCTGATCGAGCTGGAGCCGTCGAAATACTACGACCGCTTCCCGCCCGAGCTGTCTGGCGGCCAGAAGCAGCGGATCGGCATCGCCCGGGCGCTGGCGGCAGAGCCGACCTTCATCATCTGCGACGAGGTCACGTCCGCGCTCGATCAGCTGGTCGCCGAGGGCATTCTGAAGCTGCTGGACCGGCTGCAGAGCGAGCTGGACCTGGCCTACATGTTCATCACCCACGACCTCGCCACCGTGCGGGCCATCGCCGACGAGGTGGTGGTGATGCAGCATGGCAAGGTGGTGGAACAGGGACCGAAGGAAGAGATGTTCACCCCGCCGCACCATCCCTACACCGACCTGTTGCTCAGCTCGGTGCCCGAGATGGATCCCAACTGGCTGACCACCCTGCTGGAAGAGCGGGGCGTGGACAACGTGGGCGAGGCGGCGGACGTCTGACGACTATCCGCACGACCGAGGGGCAGGACGCCGGCGCGGCCTGCCCTGTTTCATCGCCCGTCGGGACAGGTGTGAAAGCCGGCGCCTGTCCTCAGACGATGGACATGGCCGTCCAGGCCATCGTGCCGAGGATCGCAGCATAGACCGCCAGCAGGCCGGGCAGGTTGCCACGCCGCATGCGGTATTCACGGATGAGGGCGTCGCGGGTCAGCATTGCGGCCTCCGATCGGGTCTAAAGTGCCCGGGAGTCCCAGGCTGTGGATCACGTCGTCATGTGGCGCACCTAAGAGAGCCCCTTCGCCACGTCAATTGGTATGAAATGAAATTTCTACAGGTTTTCGGCCCCGGCGACGATGCCGCAACGTCACGCCTTTTGGGGGCGACAAATTCCGGCCTGAAAACGACTCCTCCCGCGCTGGCCAGCGGCGCCCTTGCGGTCTAGGTCGGGGCGGACAACGCGGGCAGGGGGCGGCGATGACGTTCTGGATCACCATCGGGCTGATAACCCTCCTCTCGGCCGTGGGCCTGACCTACGAGATCGCGGCGGGCCGGGTCCTCGCGCCCTACTTCGGCACGTCGCTGCTGACCTGGACGGCGGTGATCGCAACGGTTCTCGCGGGCTTCTCTCTGGGCAGTGCCCTCGGCGGGCTGGCGGCCGAACGGGAACGGAGCCGCGCCTTGCGGGACGTGCGGGCGGCTCTCATCGCGACCGCGGTGCTGATGGCGTTGTCGCCGACCATCCTCGGCTTCATCTACGCCGCGGGGGCGCGGGGAACCGGTGGGATGATCGTCAGCGCCGTGCTGACCTTCTTCCCCGCATCGGTCCTCGTGACCCTGCCGTCGCCGCTGCTGGCCAAGCTGGCAATCGAGGCGCGTCCGGGGCGGGAGGGGTCGTCCCTCGGCGTGGTCCTCGCCGCCGGGTCGCTCGGTGCGATCCTCGGCGCGGTTCTGGCGGGCTTCGTGACGCTGCCACTTCTGGGCTCCACCATGACC
>JAMWZF010000216.1 GCA_024304875.1 Paracoccaceae bacterium | reverse complement strand
CGCGCCACCGTCGGCGCGGGGCAGAGCGGGCGGGAGGCGCCGGCGAGCCCCTCGGGCAGCTCTTCGTTGCCCGCGCGCGCCGTGGCCGTCACCGCGCCGGGGGCCGTCCCCTCCTCGACCCAGGCGACAAGCTCGGCGAACATGTCGAAGCCGTCGACGGCCGGCCCGCCGGAGCAATGCGCCATCCCCGGCACAGGGTAGTAGAGCGCGAAGTCCTCGGCCGCATCGCCATTATTGGCGTCGAGCGTTTCGTACCAGCGGGCGGTGTTCCGGGCCGAGAAGACCGGGTCCGAATTGCCGTGCACCACGATCAGCTTGCCCCCCGCGTCGCGGAACGCGGCCAGTTCGGGGTCCTCGTGTCCCGGCGGGGTCATCACCTCCATCGCCGATTCGGGGAAGGCGTCGGAGGTGGCATTGATGGCCTCCGACTGTCCCCGGATGTCGAAGTCCCGCAGGAAGGCCAGCAGGCTGCCGGGGTCGCCCGCCACCTCGGTCGGGGGCGTGGTGAAGACCTGCGCCAGCGCGCCGGACCCCATGACGGCGATCAGCGGGTTGTTGTCCCAGGGCGGGATCGGGCTTTCCAGCTTCCAGAAGCGCCAGTCGCCGGACGAGATGCCGGTGTCGAAGTACCAGTCGCTGTAGACGGGATCGCCGCCGTCGAGAGATCCGGCGTGGATCTGGCTCAGCGCCGTGACCTGCGCCTCGGACAGGCACTGGTCGTTCTGCCCGTCCGTGCATTGCAGGGTGGTGACGTCGAACTCGGCCTGGCAGGCGGCGACGTCCTGCACCAGCCCGTCCTCCAGTCCGTCGAGGCCGTCGCACGCCGCGCGGATGCCGTCCGAGACGAGCGCGAGGCTCTCGGGCGGGAAAGCGGCGCTGATGTCCTCGTCCACCGCCGAGAAGGCCTGGATGTCCACCGCGTGTTGCAGGGCCGCCTTGGGCAGGTCGAACCCAGGCGCGGCGGCGAGGATGCCGTCGAAGGCCTCCGGCATCCGGGCCGCGGCGACCATTGCGTGCCGCCCGCCGTTGGAGCAGCCAACGCCGTAGCTGTGCTCGATTCCCGCGCCGTAATAGGCCTCGGTCATCGCGCGGGCGACCGGGTCGAGCGTGGCGACGGCGCCGTAGCCGTACATCCGCCGCGCCTCGAAATCGAAGCCGAAGCGGGCGCTGCCGGCAAGGCCCGCGTCCGCGACCGCCTGCCCGTCGTGCCCTGCGTCGGACGAGACGACGGCATAGCCCCGGGCCAGCGGCGCGGTGTCTCCGGTGCCCGCGCCCAGCGCGCCGGTGGGCGGAACCACCGCCCCGTCGCTGCCGCCGTTGAACTGGTGGACGTAGTCCCCGTTCCAGTCCTCCGGCAGCGCGAGGGCGAAGCGCAGGGCATAGTCCCGCCCGTCCGCGCCCGTCCGCTCGGCCATCACGCCGCTGACGAGGCAATGGTCTGCCGGGCTGTCCTCGCCCGCGGGGACCATCTCGGCCCCGGTCAGGCGGACCTCCGTAAGGCCGAGCGCCTCGGCGGTGACCTCCTCGCAGGCGATCTGGGCGCTGGCGGCCCCGCCCGCGGCGATGAGGCCGAGCGCGAGCGCGGTCCCTTGTGTGCGGTTCTTCATGTCTCTCCTCCCTGTGGTGCCGGACCCCTCCGCGAATCCGGCATTGCGTCGATGCTAGACCGTCTCTCCCAGAAGGCGCAGCGCGTTTTCCTTCAGGATCAGCGGGCGCACCTCGTCCTTGAACGGCGCCTTCTCGAAATCGTCGAGCCAGCGGTCCGGCGTGATCGCCGGCCAGTCGGACCCGAAGAGCATCTTCTTCTTCAGGATCGAGTTGGCGTACTTGATGAAGATCTCGGGGAAGTACTTCGGGGACCATCCGCTCATGTCGAAATAGACGTTCGGCTTGTGCTGGGCGACGGCCAGGCCCTCCTCGGTCCAGGGAAAGGACGGGTGTGCGAGGATGATCTTGAGGTCGGGGAAATCGACGGCCACGTCGTCGAGGTGCATCGGGTTGGAGTACTTCAGCCGCATCCCCATGCCGCCGGGCATCCCCGACCCCACGCCGGTCTGCCCGGTGTGGAAGAGCGTGATGACCCCCTCGTCGTTGCAGGCCTGAAGCACGTCGTAGGCCGTCTCGCGGTCGTTCGGGAAGAAGCCCTGCATCGTCGGGTGGAACTTGAAGCCCCGGATGCCGTAGTCGCGCACCAGCCGCCGGACCTCGCGGGCGCCGGCCTTGCCCTTGTGGGGGTCGACGCTGGCGAAGGGGATCAGGATGTCGTCGTTCTCGGCCGCGATCTCGGCGACCTCTTCGTTGGAGTAGCGGCGGAAGCCGGTGTTGCGTTCGGAATCCACCGGGAAGATCACGGCCGCGATGTTCCTTTCGCGGTAGTAGGCGGCCGTGTCCTGCACGGTCGGCAGCATGCCCTCGGCCCCGGCGGGGTTCTTGAAGTACTTCGCCATGCCGGCCTGGAATTCGTTGTAGCCGTCGTCCCTCTGGTGGTTGCACGGCTCCTCGGCGTGGGTGTGAAAGTCGATGGCCTTAACGGCCGCGAAATCGACCATGGGTCGTCCTCCCTGCTCTGTCAGATACCGCTATACTTGGAAACTGTTCACCACTACAACAATGTCCACCATTCGAAGGGGAGAGGGCAGATGGCCGCCGAGACAGTCACGCGCACCGAGATCGAGGGCGATATCGCCACCATCGTGTTCGATCGCCCGCACAAGCGCAACGCGATGAACGACGCGCTGATCGACGCGCTGGATGCGTTCTTCTCCAAGCCGCCCGAGGGGGTGAATGCCGTCATCCTGCGCGGCGAGGGCGGACATTTCTGCTCGGGCCTCGACCTCAGCGAACACGTCCACCGCGCCCCGGTCGAGGGGATATTTCACTCGCGCAACTGGCACCGTGTGTCCGAGCTGATCGAGTTCGGCGGCCTGCCCGTCATCTCGGTCCTGACCGGGGCGGTGATCGGCGGCGGGCTCGAGATCGCGGCCTCGACCCATGTGCGCATCGCCGAGCCCTCCGTGCGGTTCCAGCTTCCCGAGGGACGGCGCGGCATCTTCGTCGGCGGCGGCGCGACGGTGCGGGTGGGCCGGCTGCTCGGCCCCGACCGGATGCGGGAGATGATGCTGACGGGCCGGAGCTACGGTGCGCAGGAGGGACTGTCCCTTGGCCTCTGCCACTATTCCGTCGCCGAGGGCGAGGCCCTGCCTCTGGCCCGGAAGCTGGCCCGCAAGATCGCCGACAACGCCCCCTTCTCGAACTACCTGATGATCAACGCCATCAGCCGGATCGGGGACATGTCCCGCGACGGCGGCCTCTTTACCGAGAGCCTCAGCGCCGCGATGGCCCAGGCCTCGGACGGCGCGAAGGAGGGGCTGACGGCCTTCCTGGAGAAACGGGAGCCAAAATTCCGCTGAGCCCGTGCGAGGATGCACGAAAGATACCAGTTTCGGCCCTGCCCCTCTCTATGCCAGAATGGGTGCCAGCCGTAGCACTTTCCACCACCACCAACGACGCTGTCTATCTGAGGGAGGATAACAGATGAAGAGACGCGACTTTATCAAGACCGGGGCCGCCGCGGGCGCGGCCATGGCCGTGGCCCCCCGTGCCGCGATGGCGCAGGAGATGACCCTGCGCCTGCACCAGTTCCTGGCGCCGCAGGCCGTCGTGCCGACCGATATTCTCAAGCCCTGGGGCGAGGCCGTGACAGAGGCCACCGGCGGCCGGGTCGCCGTGCAGCATTTCGACGCGATGTCCCTTGGCGGGCGTCCGAACGAGCTGATCGACCAGGCCCGCGACGGGGTGGTCGACCTGACCATGACCCTCGTCGGCTACACTCCCGGCCGCTTCCCGCGCTCCGAGGTCTTCGAGCTGCCCTTCATGATGACCAGCCCCAGCGCCACCGCGCGGGCCTTCTGGACCATGGTCGAAGAGGATTTCCAGGACAGCGAATTCGCCGACCTCAAGATCCTCGGCGCCTGGAACCACGGCCCCGGCCTGATCCACTCGATCGACCCGATCGAGAGCCTCGAGGACATGCGCGGCAAGACGGTGCGCGGCCCGACCCGCGTGATCACAGACCTTCTGTCCGAGCTGGGCGCAGAGCCCGTCGGCATGCCCCTGCCCGCGATCCCCGAGGCCCTGTCCAAGGGCGTGGTGAACGCCACGGTGATCCCGTGGGAGGTGACCCCCTCGATCCGCCTGACCGAACTGGTCGAGAACCATACCGAGTTCGGCGGCCCCGAGGCGCTCTATACCGCGACCATCATCCTGGCGATGAACAAGGCCAAGTGGGAGAGCCTCGACGCCGAGACGCAGGAGGCGATCATGTCCGTCTCGGGCGGCGACTTCTCGGCCAACGCGGCGCAGATCATGCTCGAGGGCGACGCCCCCGGCCGGCAGATCGCCGTGGACGCGGGCAACAACATCATCACCCTCGACGAGGCCGAGGTCGCCCGCTGGAAGGAGGCCGCGCAGCCGGTCTACGACCGCTGGATCGCCGACATGGAAAGCCAGGGCATCGACGGCCAGGCGCTGATCGACCGGGCGCGCGAGCTGATCGGCCAGTATTCCTGATCCGGCACGCGTGACAGAACGAGCGGGGGCCTCTATACGGGCCCCCGTTTTGTATCGGGCTCCAACAGGGGAAGGGGCGGTGATGTACAAGGCTCTGGGCCGTCTGGCCGACATCCTGGCGCGCATCCTGGCCTATGCCGGCGGCGTCGTCCTCCTCGTCCTCGTGGCGCTGACCTGCGTGTCCATCGCGGGCCGGGCCTTCATCCCGCTCGATATCGGGATCGGCCCGATCCGGGGGATCTACGACTTCACCGAGATCGGCATGGCCGCCGCCATCTTCGCCTTTTTGCCCTGGGCGCAGCTGCAGGACGCCCATGCCAAGGTCGACCTCTTCACCACGGCGATGCCGGACGGGATGAACCGGTTTCTGGACGTGATCTTCAACATCGGCATGACGGTGATCGCCGCCTACGGGACGTACAGGCTGTACCTCGGCATGGTGGACCGGCGCAATTTCGGGGATTTCTCGCCCATCGCCGAGGTCCCTCTCTGGTACGGCTATGCCGCCTGCCTCGTCGGCGGGATCGCCTTCGTCCTCGTCGCCGCCTTCTGCGTGCTGCGCAGCGCCCGGCGGCTCGCCGGTCTGCCGGAGTAGGACCATGTCCCAGATCGAACTGGCCCTCTGGTCGTTTCCCGCCCTCCTCGTCCTCGTCTTCCTGCGCATGCCCATCGCGCTGGCGATGATCGCCGTCGGCGTGGGCGGCACATGGATGGTCATGGGCACGCCGCTGATGGTGCTGAACCAGCTGAAGACCCTGACCTACGGGACCTTCTCGAACTACTCCTTCTCGATCATCCCGCTGTTCCTGCTGATGGGCCAGTTCGCGACCCTGTCGGGCATGAGCGCCTCGCTGTTCCGCGCCGCCGAATCCTTTCTCGGCCACCGGCGGGGGGGTGTCGCGAT
>JAMWZF010000215.1 GCA_024304875.1 Paracoccaceae bacterium | reverse complement strand
CCAGGACCGAGGAGGCCGCCCCCGCGGCTGCGGACCCTCGTCCCTCCGTTGCACCGACCCTTCCCGAGGACGCGCCCGAGGCTGCCGAAGATGCCCGGCGTGAGGAGGAGGTCGCCGAGGAGACGCCCGCCCGGGACACCGTGGCCGACACTTCCGCCGACGAGTCCGCTCGGGACGACGATACGGCACCGCAGGAGGCGATGGAGGAGGATGCCTCGGCCGAAGACGAGGCTGCGGCCGAACCCATTGCCGAGGCTGCCGGGACCGCCGACGCCGCAGACGCGGTGCCGGAGGCAGGGACCCAGACGGCCGCCGAACCGGACCCCGACAGCATTGCGGCCAAGCTCCAGCGCATCCGCGCGGTCGTCGGCAAGGGCGCGGCCCTGAGCGACGGGTCGGAAGACGCGGTCGAGGCGCCGGTCTCCGTGCCGTCGTCGCGCGGTCCGGCAAGCCGGTCGACCCTGGCCGCCATCATGGGCCGAGACGAGATCGAGGATGCCGAGCCATCGGAGTGGATCGGGACCGACACGACGCCCGAGGCGGACACGGCAGAGGAGCCTGCACCCGTCCGCGCCCGCGTCGTCCGCATGGAACCGGCCGAGGACGATCGGGAGGAGGCCGCTGCCGGCGCAACGGCGGCGGACCTCGACGAAGACGACGACGATTTCGAAGCGATCCCGCGCACCAGCTATGCCGGCCTGGCCGGTCTCGACGGTGCGGATGAGCTGGAAGGCGCCTTCGGCGAGGGCGCGGACGACGACGACGACCTCGATGCCGACCTCCTTGAGGAATTGGCGATGGTCGAGGAAGACGCCGGCACGGCGGCTTCGGAGGCCGAGGGCGAGTCTGGCGATGACCTTGACGATCCTGGCGCCGATGACATGGATGTCTTCGACGACAGGGACGACATCGCGGAGCAGGCGGAGGACCTCTACGACGACGATCCGGACGAGGACGATCTGGACATCGCCGCCGGGGATGCGGACGACGACGGCATGGCGGATTGGGCCGCCATCACCCAGGCCGGCACCACCGGGCGGGATGACCTGGTCTACGATGCCGCATCGGCCCACGAGAACGCCTTCGCCGATCTGGACTCCGATACGGACGACCTCGATACGGACGACTTCGATGAGGACGACGCCGATGAGGCCGAGGCCGAGGCCGCCTACCTCGAGGAAGAGAGCGACGCGCCCCGGCAGTCTGCGCCGAAGGGTCGCGGCGGGCGTCTCGACACCGCCACTCCCGTTGCGGACGAGGTGGCGCTCAAGCGGCTGATGTCCGAGGCGGACGCCAAGATGGCCGAGCCCGAGAGCCGCGGCCGGCGCGAGGCGATTTCCCATCTGAAGGCCGCCGTGGCCGCGACCGAGGCCGCCCGCCAGCTGGGAGAGAAGGACCCGGCCCGCGGCGGGGACGAGAACGCCTTTCGCGACGATCTCAAGGAAGTGGTGCAACCGCAGCGCTCGGGTGCGCCGAACCGTCCGACCCGGACCCAGAGCGAGCGTCCCCGGACCGAGCGTCCGCGACCGGCCCCGCTCAAGCTGGTGGCGTCGCAGCGGGTCGACGCGCCGAAGGGCGAGGATGCCAGGTCCTCCACGGCCGCCGGCGTCGCCGCGCGGTCGGACGGTCCGGTGCGCCCGCGCCGCATATCGCGCGAAGTTCCGTCGGCCTCGGGCGCCTCGGATTTCGCCGCCTGGGCCGAGGCACGCGGCGCCTATTCGCTGACCGACCTGGTCGAGGCGGCCGCCGCCCACACCAGCGAGGTGGACGGCACGCCCCAGTTCGGCCGTCCGCAGATCATGCGCAAGGTTCGCGCCGCCCGCGCCGAACAGGCCAACCGCGAGGACGAGCTGCGGGCCTTCGGCACCCTTCTGCGCCAGGGCCGCTTCGTGAAGATCAAGGCCGGCCGGTTCGAGCTGTCCGAGGGCAGCCGGTTCGTCGAGGGACCCCGCGCCGCCCAGGGGTGAGGGCGCGGTTCGATCATTGCGCGAAGGGGCGTCCGGCAACGGGCGCCCCTTTGGCTTCGGGGGGGGTCAGTCGCGCCGCCGCGGCGCGTCCGGGTCGGGCTGGCCGATGCCGCGGAAGATGCGGCGGAAGGGCAGGAAGCAGACGATCCCGAGGCCGAGGTAGATCGCCAGCTCCGCCCAGAGCGGCGGGCGCTCGGTCGGGTCCGGCCAGATCGTCGTGATCAGCGTCACCGCGAGGATGACGTAGGCCGGCATCCAGACCAGCAGGATCACCAGCGACCAGCGTTTGCGGGCCTTGTAGGACAGCGCCATCTCAATCCTCGAACGGGTCGGTCACCAGGATCGTGTCCTCGCGCTCGGGCGAGGTGGAGAGCATGGCGACCGGGCAGCCGATCAGCTCCTCGATCCGGCGGACGTACTTGATCGCGTTGGCCGGAAGGTCCGCCCAGGAGCGGGCGCCCTCGGTGGTCTCCTGCCAGCCCGGCACTTCCTCGTAGATCGGCGTGCAGGCGGCCTGGGTCTCGGCCGCGGTGGGCAGGTAGTCGTACTGCTGGCCGTCCACCTCGTAGCCGGTGCAGATCTTCAGCGTCTCGAACCCGTCGAGGACATCGAGCTTGGTCAGCGCGATGCCGTTGACGCCCGAGGTGGCGCAGGTCTGCCGGACCAGCGTGGCGTCGAACCAGCCGCAGCGCCGCTTGCGCCCCGTGGTGGTGCCGAATTCGTGGCCGCGCTGGCCGAGCCGCTCGCCGTCGGCGTCGTGCAGCTCGGTCGGGAAGGGGCCTTCGCCGACGCGGGTGGTGTAGGCCTTGACGATGCCGAGGACGAAGTCGATCGCGCCGGGGCCGACGCCGGTGCCGGTCGCTGCCTGCCCGGCGATGACGTTGGAGGAGGTCACGAAGGGGTAGGTGCCGAAGTCGATGTCGAGTAGGGCGCCCTGCGCCCCTTCGAAAAGGATCCGCTTGCCCGCCCGGCGCTGTTCGTTCAGCACCTTCCAGACCGGCGCGGCGAAGGGCAGGATGAAGTCCGCCACGTCCTCGAGCGCCTCGAGCAGCCCCTCGCGGTCCACCGGATCGAGCCCGAGGCCGGACCGCAGCGCGTTGTGATGCACCAGCGCCCGGTCGACCCGCTTCTCCAGCGTGGCCCGGTCGGCGAGGTCGGCGACGCGCACGACCCGGCGGCCGACCTTGTCCTCGTAGCAGGGGCCGATGCCGCGGCCGGTGGTGCCGATCTTGGCGACCGAGTTCTGCGCCTCGCGGGCGCGGTCGAGCTCGCCGTGGATCGGCAGGATCAGGGGGGTGTTCTCGGCGATCATCAGGGTCTCGGGCGTGATCTCGACGCCCTGCTCGCGGATGCCCGCGATCTCGCTCCGCAGGTGCCAGGGGTCCAGCACCACGCCATTGCCGATCACGCTCAGCTTGCCGCCGCGCACGACGCCCGAGGGCAGGGCGTGCAGCTTGAAGACCTCGCCGTCGATGACGAGCGTGTGGCCGGCATTGTGCCCGCCCTGGAACCGGCAGATGACATCCGCGCGCTCGCTCAGCCAGTCGACGATCTTGCCCTTGCCCTCGTCGCCCCACTGGGCGCCCACGACAACCACGTTGGCCATGTCCCGGTCCTTTTCATGCGATCAAACCCGCGCCCGTATAAGGGAAGGCCGGGGGCGGTGAAACAGCGATTTGGGCGGCGACGCGCCGCACCGCGATCTGTGCGCGGATGTGCAAGGGGCTGTCCGGCCGGGGTCCTGTCCGGGCCGGCGCCGGGCTCCTATGGTCCTGCCTGACGTATCGCAATGCAGAGGAGCGAGGCATGACCATCGCCGTCACCGGAGCCACCGGCCAACTGGGCCAGCTTGTCCTGTCGCACCTGAAGGAGGCCGGCGCCGGAGATGTCGTCGCCCTCGCCCGCAGCCCCGGGAAGGTGAGCGGCCCCGCGGCCCGCGCCTTCGACTACGACAGGCCCGAGACCCTCGCCCCGGCCCTGGAGGGCGTCGATACCCTGCTGCTGATCTCGTCCAGCGAGGTCGGCAAGCGCGCCGTCCAGCATGCGGCGGTGATCGATGCGGCCAAGGCGGCGGGCGTGGGTCACATCGTCTACACGAGCCTGCTTCATGCGGACGACAGTCCGCTGTCCCTCGCCCCGGAACACCGCGAGACCGAGGGCGTCCTCGCCGCCTCGCAGGTGCCCCACACGATCCTGCGCAACGGCTGGTACATGGAGAACCACCTGATGGGGGTGCCTGCCGCGCTGGAACACGGGGCCCTTATCGGGGCCGCGGGAGAGGGCGTCATCTCGGGCGCGACCCGCGCCGATTTCGCCGCCGCCGCGGTGGCGGTGCTGGTCGATCCGACCAAGCGGGGCCGGACCTACGAGCTGGCCGGCCAGCCGGGCTACACGCTGCCTGACATCGCTGCCGAGGTCTCGGCCCGGACCGGGCGCGAGATCCCTTACGTGAACATGGACGAGGCCGCCTATGCCGAGGCGCTGAAGGGCGCGGGCCTGCCGGAGGAGGTGGCCGAAATGCTGGCAGGCCTCGATGCGCGCGTCGCCGAGGGCGCGGTCGAGGGAAGGGAGACCGACCTGCAGGACCTGATCGGGCGGCCGACGACGCCGCTGGCCGAGGCCGTGCGCCGCACGCTCGCCTGACTGCTGCGGCGTCCCCCGCGCGGGGTTGCGAAGCGGCGCCGGACCGACTAGATGCGGGCCACTCGAAGCTCCCGAAAGCCGTGCCCTGATGGAAACCGTCGTCCTGATCATCCTGCTCCTGCTCGCGCTCACCCTGATCGGGGTGGTGCTGCTTCAGCGGTCCGAAGGCGGCGGTCTCGGCATGGGCGGTGGCGGCGGTGCCGGTGGCGGCCTGATGACGGGGCGCTCTGCGGCGACGGCGATGGCCAAGCTGACCTGGATTCTCGGCGCCGCCTTCATGGCCGCGGCCCTGGCCCTGACGATCATCGCGGCGCAGCAGTCCTCGGGCGCCTCGGTGCTCGACCGGATCGGCGATGCGCCGGCGGCGGCAGACGACGATGCCGGGTCCCCGGCCCTCGACGGCGAGAGCCTGTTGCCCCCGGTTCCCGCCCAGAGCGGCGACGGCGGGCTGGTCCCCGACGCGGAGTGATCCGCCCGGAAGGGTGGGACCCGACCCGGCGGGCCGGTACCCCGATTCCGGACGGTCCGCGCGGACGCTGGGGTAGCACCCGAAGATGCGTTTTTCGGCCAGAATGAAGGAGCAGGGCGCGCTTCTGCTTCGATGAAGGCACCAATTCTCATCTTCAGGTGCCCGGTCTGCCGTCTGCGCCTCCTCTGGGGCCGGGCGGTGAGGCGGTGCCGCGCCGGTGCGCGTTATCAGCAGTTGGGGACGTTGACCGCCAGCCCGCCCAGCGCCGTTTCCTTGTATTTCTCGGACATGTCCGCGCCGGTCTGGCGCATGGTCTCGATCGCGGCGTCCAGCGGGACGAAGTGCCGCCCGTCACCGCGGAGGGCCAGGGAGGCGGCCGAGACCGCCTTGACCGCGCCGAGGCCATTGCGCTCGATGCAGGGCACCTGAAC
>JAMWZF010000214.1 GCA_024304875.1 Paracoccaceae bacterium | reverse complement strand
AAGGTGATCTTCTCGATGATGTCGTCGCGGTTCATCGCCAGCTTAAGCGCGTTGCGCACGTCGACGTTGTCGAAGGGCGCGGTGTCGCAGAACATCGGCAGGGTGATCGCGCCCGCCGAGGGGATGTTGTGGATCACGATGCCGGGGTCCCGCTGAAGCAGGGCCATGGTCTTGAGCTCGATCAGCGACACGGCGTCCACGTCGCCGGTGACCAGCGCGGTCTGACGGGCGTTGGGGTCGTTCAGGACGATGATCTGGACATTGTCGAAGTAGGCGCCCTCGCGGTGCCAGCCGTCATGACGGCTCAGGTCGCATTGGACGCCCCAGTCGAGGTTGTCGATCTTGTAGGGGCCCGAGCCGTCGCCGGACTGCCAGTCGATGGTACCGTCGTCGTTCGCCGGGCAGATCGCCAGGTGATAGTCGGTCATCAGCCAGGGGAAGTCGGCATTGCCGCGCGACAGGGTGACCTTCACGGTCGTGTCGCTCTCGGCGGTGATGTCGGTCACGTCCGTCAGCAGGGCCTTGGCGGCCGAGGTGCTGGCCTCGCCGCGGTGGTGGTTCAGCGAAGCGACCACGTCGTTCGCGGTCACCGCGCGGCCGGCGATGTGGAAGCTGGCATTGGGCGTGATCTCGAAGGTCCACTCCGAGGCGTCCTCGCTCGCGGTCCACTCGTCCGCCAGGTCCGGCCCGAGGGATCCGTCGCCCATGATCATCGTCAGGTAGCTGCGATGGGTATGGGCGAGGAAGATCTGGTTCCGCGACAGGTAGGTGCCCGGATCGTGGGTATCGCCGGTGTTGCCGTCATGCAGGCCCCAGCGGAAGGTGCCGCCGCTCTTGGGCTGGGCGTGGGCCTTGGAGGTCCACAGGCCGGTTGCGGCGGTCGCGGTCATGCCGGCGGCCAGCGCCGTGTTGAGGAAATCGCGGCGCGAGACGCTGCCCCGGCGGGCGGCATCGGCGAGGCGATCCATTAGGAATGGGTCTTTCTTGGTCATGGTAGCTCCCTGTTTTGTCCGGCGCGTGCTGGTTGCTCCGCACGGCCGCCCGTTACCGCGCGCCAGGTGTGGTGGAAGCGCGCACTTACGGGTGTCCACCAAACCATGATCGATAGCCGGACTAAACCCTATTTGTCCGAAACCGCCGCTTTACTGGCCAATTTGCGACATCGGGCCCCGGAATCGGGCGCCACCGCGGCCCGGAAGGGTTCGCCGGACACGCCGCCCTCACGGCTACGTCATCGGCCCGCGCGGAAACCCGGGGCAGGTCGACGCGTTGCGAGGGGGACAACCCATTCCGGAGAATTTCCATGAGCAGCCAGATGAAGACCGTGAATCCCGCGACCGGCGAGGCGATCGAGACCTACAAGACCATGAGCGACACCGAGGTCGGCAGTGCGATCGAGGCCTGCCACGCCGCATTCGACGCCTGGCGCCTCGTCTCGCTGGAGGACCGCGCCGCGCATATCGCGAAGATCGGCCAGGCCCTGCGCGACAACAAGGAGGAGTTCGCCCAGCTGATGACCCGCGAGGTCGGCAAGCTGATCGGCGACAGCCGGACCGAGATCGACCTCTGCGCCGCGATCTGCGACTGGACCGCCGAGAACGGTCCGAAGGAGCTTGCCGACGAGGAGCGCGACATCCCGGACGGCACCGGCGTCATCACCTACTCCCCCACCGGCGTGATCTACGGCATCCAGCCCTGGAACTTCCCCTGCTACCAGGCCGTCCGCTACACCATCGCCAACCTGATGGCGGGCAACGGCGTCATGCTCAAGCATGCCCAGATCTGCACCGGCAGCGGCCTCTACCTGCGGGACCTGTTCGAGAAGGCGGGCCTGCCGAAGAACCTCTTCACCGTGCTGATCATCGACCACGACCAGTCGGACGAGGTCATCGCCCACAAGCTGGTTCGCGGCGTGACCCTCACCGGCAGCGACGGCGCTGGCCGCAAGGTGGCCGAGCAGGCGGCCAAGCACCTGAAGAAGACGGTGCTCGAACTGGGCTCCAACGACGCCTACATCGTGCTGGACGACGCCGACCTCGACCTCGCGGTGGAAACCTGCGTCGCCGGCCGGATCGTGAACAACGGCCAGACCTGCGTCGCCGCCAAGCGCTTCATCGTCACCGAGAAGAACTACGACGCCTTCGTCGAGCGGTTCACCGAACAGATGAAGGCTGTCGAGATGGGAGATCCCACGGACGAGAACACCAAGCTCGGTCCCATGGCCTCGACCTCCCTGCGCGACGATCTGGCAGAGCAGGTGACGAAGAGCATCGAGAAAGGTGCCAAGGCCCTCTGCGGCGGCGAAGTGCCCGACCGCACCGGCGCCTACTACCCTTCGACCGTGCTGGTCGACGTCAAACCCGGTCAGCCCGCCTACGATGACGAACTCTTCGGCCCCGTCGCAGCCGTCATCAAGGCCAGAGACGACGAGGACGCCATGCGCATCGCCAACGACAGCCGCTACGGCCTCGGCGGCGGCATCTTCTCAAGGGACGAGAAACGCGCCCGCGAGCTGGCGTCGAAACATTTCGACACGGGCATGGTCTGCATCAACAAGTACAACCTCGCCATCCCGAACATGCCCTTCGGCGGGGTCAAGGACAGCGGCTACGGCCGCGAACATGGCGGCTTCGGGATGAAGGAGTTCGTCAACGCCAAATCCCTCTACATGGCTGCGTGAGGCCCCCTCCCCCGGTCGCCGCACTGGCGGCCGGGGACGTTCTGCGCCACGCTGCACCCCATGCGCAGCAGCAAGACCATCCACGTCATCTCCGCCCATGCCGAGGGCGAGGTCGGCGACGTCATCGTCGGCGGCGTCCTGCCCCCGCCGGGCGACACGATCTGGGAGCAGAGCCGCTGGATCGCGCGCGAAGGGTCCCTGCGGAACTTCGTCCTGAACGAACCGCGCGGCGGCGTGTTCCGGCACGTGAACCTGCTCGTCCCGCCCCGTCACCCCGAGGCCGACGCCGCCTTCATCATCATGGAACCCGAGGACACGCCCGCGATGTCCGGCTCCAACTCCATCTGCGTCGCCACCGTCCTGCTGGACGCGGGCATCCTCCCCATGACCGAACCCGAGACCCGGCTGACACTGGAGGCGCCCGGCGGGCTCGTCCGGGTCCGCGCCGATTGCCGGGACGGCAAGGCCGAGCGCATCCACGTGCAGAACCTGCCCGCCTTCGCCGCGACGCTCGATGCGACCATCGAGGTGCCGGGCCTCGGCACCGTCACAGTCGACACCGCGTGGGGCGGCGACAGCTTCGCCATCGTCGATGCAACCGCCCTCGGCCTCGGCATGACCCCGGACGAGGCCCACGACCTCGCCCGCCTCGGAGTGCGGATCAGCGATGCCGCCACCGAGCAGATCGGGTTCACCCATCCCGAACTCGTCTGGCGCCATATCTCCTTCTGCCTCTTCGCCGGTCCGCTGACCCAAGGCTCGGACGGGCTCGAGACCTCCGCCGCCGTCGCCATCCGCCCCGGGAAGATCGACCGCTCGCCCACCGGCACCGCGCTTTCGGCCCGCATGGCCGTGCTCCACGCGCGGGGCCGGATGGCCACCGGCGACCGCCTCCGCGTCCGCTCGATCATCGGCTCCACCTTCGACGGCACGATCCTCGGCACTGCGCAGGTCGGAGACCGTCCCGCGATCCTGCCTCGGATCTCGGGCCGCGCCTGGATCACCGGAACGCACCAGCACATGCTCGATCCCGCCGACCCCTGGCCCGTGGGCTACCGGGTCTCCGACACCTGGGGCGCGCGGTAGCGGCATCTCGCGGCATTTGAACGAAGGTCGAAGCTTTCGGCCTCTCTCTGCCACATTCCTGACCGGTTGCGACCCATTTGCGGGCAGAGTTTCGCCCTCGCCCTCCGCCGCCCCCCGCGCGGGCGGGGGACGCAAGAGGTCCACCGGTCAAGAGCAGCCAGCACATGAGCCTATCGCCCGCATCAGAGCCGTCTGACGCCACCGTCGGGGACGAGCTGCCGCCGGGCACGCGGCTGAACCATGGTCAATACACCATTGACCGGTACCTCAACAGCGGCGGCTTCGGCGTCACCTACCTCACCCGCGACAGCCTCGGCCGGAAGGTGGTCATCAAGGAATGCTATCCGGGCGCCATGTGCTGCCGGCGGGGCGAGGCAGTGCGCCTGCGGACGACCGCCGCCACCGGCGATTTCGACCGGGTCGTGGATCTGTTCAAGAAGGAGGCCCGGGCGCTGGCGCAGATGGCCCACCCGAGCGTCGTCGGCGTGCACCAGATCTTCGAGGAGAACGGCACCGCCTACATGGCTCTCGACTACATCGACGGACCGGACCTTCTCGACCTCTACGAGGCAACGCCGGACAGGTTCACCCCGGCAGAGCTGACCCGCATCCTCGTCTGCCTGCTGGACGCCCTCCAATACGTCCACGACAGCGGCATCCTCCACCGCGACATCTCGCCCGACAACATCCTGATGGGGCCGGACGACCAGCCGGTGCTGATCGACTTCGGCGCGGCGCGGGCCGGGGCGGCGCGGACCAGCCGGATCCTGTCCCAGGTCTTCACCGTCAAGGACGGCTACAGCCCGCAGGAGTTCTACCTCGTGAACTCGCCGCAAGGGCGGTCGAGCGATCTCTATGCCCTCGCCGCCACGATGTACCACCTCGTCACCGGCGACCCGCCGCCCCATTCGAACCTGCGCCTCGCCCATGTGGCGGAAGGAAAACCGGACCCCTACGTGCCCCTGCGCGGCAACCACTCCGGCTTCGACGGCCGCTTCCTCGAGGCGATCGACATCTGCCTGTCCCTCTTCCCCCGCGACCGGATGGACAGCGCCGGCCAGTGGCGCGATTTCCTGACCGCCGAGCGTCGGAGCGGCCGGCCCGACACCCGCCCCATGCCCGAGCGGGACATCGAACGGCGCATATCCGACCTCGTGGTCGAAACCCTGGCCGCCATCGAGGAAGACAACCGCAACGGCGTGACAGCAGAGACCGGCCGTCCGGCCGCGCCGCGCACGCCGACCCGGCTGCGCCAGCCGATGCCCGACGAGAAGGGTCCGGACTACTGGGCGATCCTGAACGAGGACCCCGCGGACATCGCCCGCGAAGCCGCGCGCTGGGCCGCGGCCGAGGAACCGGCCCAAACTTGGCGGGAGCGGCGCGGCTTCACCTTCTCCCTCGCAGCACTCTTCGGCTTCGGACGCGGCGCGTCGGCACATGGAGGAGCAGAACGATGAAGATGATCCGGGATATCATTCCGCGCCGTCGCCCGGCAGGCGCGGTCGCGCAGACCGAACCCTCGGCAGCGGCTTCCGCCGAGGCAGCCGACACCACATTGCCCCCGATGGCCCCGGTCGACCGTAAAGACCTCGATCGTGCCCGCAGCGGACGGGACGCGGTTCCACGGGCGACGGATCCTGACAGGCGTCCGCACCGGCTGACCATGGAAGACCGCCCCAAACCGGTCCCTGCGATCTGGGACCTTCAGACCGAACCCCCGGCGGCGCCTGAGCCAGAGGTTCCGCCGGCAAC
>JAMWZF010000213.1 GCA_024304875.1 Paracoccaceae bacterium | reverse complement strand
GAATGAAGAGGGGAGCGGGGCGTGCCTGAGAACGACCATCAGCACCCCCGCCGGACCCTGCCGGAGGATGGCGTCTTTGCCCCGAACCCGCGCGCGGGGTTCGTCGAGCTGGGGGTGCAGAGCTGTTTTTCCTTCCTGCGCGGCGCGTCCGAGGCCGTTGACCTCGTCCAGACCGCCTGGGAGCAGGGCTACGACGCGATCGGGATCGCGGACCTCAACTCCTTCGCCGGGGTGGTGCGGGTGCATGTTGAGGCCAGGAAGGCCGGTCTGCGTCCTCTGATCGGGGTGCGGCTGGCGCTGGTTTCGGGCGAGGAATTCCTGGCCTATCCGAAGGACCGGGACGCCTACGGGCGGCTGTGCCGCCTGATTTCCAAGGGCCGGATGCAGACGCCGGAGGGGGCGTGGCAGGAGAAGGGCGCCTGCCAGATCACCCTCAACGACCTCGCCGCGCACCAGGAGGGGACCGTGCTCATCGCCCTGCCGCCGGAGGACCTGGAGGGATTCGCGCGGGGGCTGGGGCGGCTGCGCAAGCGGCTGGGGTCCTTGCGCTACATCGCCGCGGCCTGGCTCTACCGCGGCGACGACCGGGCGCGCCTGTCGCGGCTGTCGTCCCTGGCGGCGCGGGAGGGGCTGCGCCTGATGGCGACGAACGACGTGCTCTATCATGCCCCCGACCGGCGGCCCCTTCAGGACGTGATGACCTGCATCCGCGAGCATTGCCTGCTCTCCGAGGCCGGGCAGCGGCTGGAGCAGAATGCCGAGCGGCATCTGAAGGGGCCGGGCGAGATGGCGCGGCTGTTCGAGGAATGGCCGCAGGCGCTCAAGGCTGCCCGGGCATTGGCGGACGAGATCACCTTTTCGCTGGACGAATTGTCCTACGAATACCCGCGCGAGGTGATCCCCGAGCACGTGACCCCGCAGGCCCACCTGGAGGCCCTGACCTGGGCGGGCGCGGCGGAGAGATACCCCGACGGGGTGCCACCCAAGACCGCGGCGGTATTGAAAAAGGAACTCGCGCTGATCGAAAAACTGGATATCGCCCGGTATTTCTTGACAATTTACGACATCATCCGCTTCGCGCGCTTTGAAGCCACGCCGCCGATCCTCTGCCAGGGGCGCGGGTCGGCGGCGAACTCCGCCGTCTGCTACGTCCTCGGCATCACCGCCGTGGACCCCGCCCAGCACCAGCTGCTGTTCGAGCGGTTCATCTCCGAGGAGCGCAAGGAGCCGCCCGACATCGACGTGGATTTCGAGCACGAGCGACGGGAGGAGGTGATCCAGCATATCTACGCCAAATACGGCCGCGAGCGTGCCGGCCTCTGCGCCACCGTCATCCACTACCGCCCCCGCAGCGCGATCCGCGAGGTGGGCAAGGTCATGGGGCTGTCGGAGGACGTCACCGGCGCCCTGGCCAAGACCGTCTGGGGCAGCTGGGGCAAGGACATCGGGGCGGATCATGCGAAGGAGGCCGGCGTCGACCTGACCGATCCGACCATGCGCCGGGTCATGGCCATCGCCCGCCAGATGATCGGGATGCCCCGGCACCTCGGCCAGCATGTCGGCGGCTTCATCCTGACCGAACGCGCGCTGACCGAGACCGTGCCCATCGGCAACGGCGCCATGCCGGACCGGTCCTTCATCGAGTGGGACAAGGACGACATCGACGCGCTGGGGATCCTCAAGGTCGATATCCTGGCGCTGGGGATGCTCACCTGCATCCGCAAGTGTTTCGACTTGATCTCAAGGCATTACGGCAAGGATCTCACCCTCGCCACGGTGCCGCAGGAGGACCCGCGCGTCTACGACATGCTCTGCCGGGCGGACAGCGTGGGCGTCTTCCAGGTGGAGAGCCGGGCGCAGATGAACATGCTGCCGCGCCTCAGGCCCCGCGAGTTCTACGACCTTGTCATCGAGGTCGCCATCGTCCGTCCCGGCCCGATCCAGGGGGACATGGTGCACCCCTACCTTCGCCGCCGGAACGGGGAGGAGCAGGTGCAGTACCCCTCGCCCGGCGCGCCGCACGATCCCGAAGAGCTGAAACTGATCCTCGGGCGGACGCTGGGCGTGCCGATCTTCCAGGAGCAGGCGATGAAGATCGCCATCGAGGCGGCGGAATTCTCCCCGGCCGAGGCGAACGAGCTGCGCAAGGCGATGGCGACCTTCCGGTCCCGGGGCACCATCGGCCTGCTGGAGGAGAAGATGGTGGGAAGGATGGTGCGGCGGGGATATGAAGAAGACTTCGCAAGGCGCTGTTTCGACCAGATAAAGGGTTTCGGCGAGTATGGCTTCCCCGAGAGCCATGCCGCCAGCTTCGCCCTGCTGGTCTACGTCTCGTCCTGGCTCAAATGCCATTACCCCGGCGTCTTTGCCGCGGCGCTGCTGAACTCCCAGCCGATGGGCTTCTATGCCCCGGCGCAGATCGTCCGGGACGCGCGGGAGCACGGGGTGGAGGTGCGCCCGCCGGACGTGAACTATTCCCAGTGGGACAATACCCTGGAGCCGATGTGCCGGGACGACGGGCGCCCCGATTTCGCCCTGCGCCTGGGGTTCCGACAGATCAGCGGGTTCCGCGAGGAGGCCGCCCTGCGGGTCGTCGCCCGCAGGGACGCGCCCTACCAGACCCTCGAAGAGGTGCAGAAGCGGGGCGGCCTCACCGCCGCCCATGTCCGCCGGCTGGCCGAGGCGGACGGCTTCCGGTCGATGTTCCTCGACCGCCGGCAGGCGCTGTGGGAGGCCAAGGCGCTGCGCGATGCGCCCGACCTGCCCCTCTTCAAGGGCCGTGACGAGGGCGAGGAAACCCCGGTGCCCCTGCCCGTCATGCCGGTGACCGAGCAGGTGGTGGCCGACTACCAGACCCTGCGCCTCAGCCTGAAGGCGCATCCCATGGCCTTCCTGCGCAAGTCCCTGGACAAGCAGGGGTATCGGACGGCGCGGAGCCTGGACCGCGCCTCGGGCAGGCAGAAGGTCCGCCTTGCCGGCCTCGTCCTGATCCGGCAGCGGCCGGGCTCGGCCAAGGGGGTCTGCTTCGTGACGCTGGAGGACGAGACGGGGACGGCGAACCTGGTGGTCTGGCCGAAGGTGATGGAGCAGTTCCGCAAGGTGGTGATGCAGTCGCGCCTGATGGTGGTGCATGGCTACGTGCAGCGGGACGTGGAGATCGTGCACGTCGTGGCCGAGCGGCTGGAGGACCGGACCGATGCGCTCTACCGCCTTGCCCCCGAGGGGCTGAGCGCGCCGCTGGCCCATGCCGACGAGGTCGCCCGCCCGATTCCCGAGATGGGCCGGGGCCCGGGCCATCATCACCCGCGCGACGCCCGGATCCTCCCGAAAAGCAGGGACTTCCACTAGGCCCGCCCCTGCCGCGACGGAACCGGAGGGCCGCCCGTGCGTTTGCCTTGCTCAGGGTGCGCCGGCCTCACCCGCCGCGCCACCGTCCGACAGACGCGGAGCGACAATGGCCAAGACACGGACGCAAGACCCCGACCGGATCGACGAGATGCCCGACAAGCTGCGGGACCGTCCCGACAGCGGCGGCCCGACCTCGCCCGACCACGACGCCGCCGGCGGGTCCCGGCCCCAGCCGCTCAAGACCGCTGTCGGCACCATGGACCGCGACGTCCCGGCCGGTCCCGGGGATGCCGGCGCTGCGGGCCGTCCGGAGCGCAATTCCACCCCGCTCGACACCCGGACCAGCAGCACGCAGCGTCTTGCCACGGGCCTCGCGGCCGCGGCTGTGGTCGCCGTCGTGGTCCTGCTTCTGATCGCGATCTTCTGAGGATGCCCCCAACGCGCCAGGCCATGCGGTCTGCCCGACCTCGCGATAAGAGCTGAAAGCCAGGCCTCGAGCAGCGCGACGCGCGGCAGGCCGAGCGTCAGGGCCTCAACCAGCGCGACGCGCGATCGGCCCAGAGTAATGGTGCGGTCGAGAAGACTCGAACTTCCACGGGAGTTACCCCACAGCGACCTCAACGCTGCGCGTCTACCAATTCCGCCACGACCGCACTGCCTTGGCTTGGTGCCGCGCCTCTTAGCGAAGGCGGACCCCCACCTCAAGGGCAAAATCATGCGGCCCGCGCGGAACCTACCGCCCGGACCCGGCGCAAGGTATTCCAGCGCCACGGCCTCCTTGAAGACGGCTGCGATTCTCGCGATTCCCGGCCCCTTCGGCACGAACGGCCGGGCAAAGGTTCGTCTTCCGGGGGTGATGGCGGCGCGGACGTCTGGACAAGGGCGGCCCGCTTGTGGCGATCTCGGTCGAGGATCACTACGTGCAGGTGCGGTCCCTGCGGGGAGAGGAGATGCTGCTGATGCGTCATGGCGATGCGACCCGCAAGACGGCCCCGAAACCCGGCCATGAGGTGGCGCCGGGACAGGTCCGGGCCGCCCGGCGGACGGGCGACCGCGCGGTCCCGACCGTGGCGCCGGGGTCCAACGTGCCGGCCCGCCGCGCCACGGGGTCCGCAGCACGCAATTCGGGCCCTTCACCGAGATGACGCCGGACTGGATCACCACGCCGGGCCTGACCGGCTACCGCGAGGCCGAGGCCTGGATGGAGGCCCGCGCCGAGGCGATCCGCGCCGGAGAGGCGCCCGAGTGCATCTGGCTGGTGGAGCATCCGCCGCTCTACACCGCCGGCACCAGCGCAAGACCCCAGGACCTGACCGACCCGGACCGCTTCGAGGTGTTCCAGACCCGCCGCGGCGGGCAGTATACCTACCACGGCCCCGGCCAGCGGGTGATCTACGTCATGCTCGACGTCGCGGCACGGGGCCGGGACGTGCGCAAGTTCGTGCAGGACCTCGAGCACTGGGTCATCGCCACCCTGGGTGAGTTCAACGTCCGGGGCGAGATCCGCGAGGGCCGCGTCGGCGTCTGGGTCCCGAGGCCCGAGAAGCCGCCCCTGCCCGACGGGACCCCGCGCGAGGACAAGATCGCCGCAATCGGCATCCGCCTGCGCAAGTGGGTGAGCTTTCACGGCATTTCGATCAACGTGGAACCCGACCTGACCCACTTCGACGGCATCGTGCCCTGCGGGATCACGGATCACGGGGTGACGAGCCTTGTCGATCTCGGCCTGCCGGTGACGATGGACGACCTCGACACCGCGCTGCGGCGGAGCTTCGGGACGGTCTTCGGCGTCTAGGCCCCGGCGCGCAAGACCCGGCCGAGCCGGGCGATGCCGGGGCTACCGCCGGCGCCGCTGCCCACACGCGCGCGAACCAGGTCATTAGGGCTGACCTAACCGCCTGCCTGCGACGCGCCGGAGAGGTCCTTCTCCATGTAGACCCGCTCCAGTCCCCGCTCGGTGACGAAGCGGGTTTCGGCATAGCCGAGCCGCGCATAGATGGCGCGATTTTCCCTCATCAGAACATGGGTGTAGAGCCGGATGCGCGGCAGGCCCAGCGCCCGGGTCTCGGCCTCCGCATGGGTCATCAGGCGCCGGCCGAAGCCCCTGCCGCGCGCGTCCGCCGCGACGCAGACGTTGTCCAGCAGCAGGGCGTCCTCCTGCGGGATCAGCACCAGGACCCCCAGCACCGCCCCGTCC
>JAMWZF010000212.1 GCA_024304875.1 Paracoccaceae bacterium | reverse complement strand
CCGTGACGGCGATGGAGGCGCTTGTCGAGGATGCGCCCGAGGCCGAAACGGCGCGGCCCGGCTTCTTCGGCCGGCTCATGGGCCGGCAGGCCCCGGTCGTCCGCCGCGTGCTTGACGACGAGATGCTGGAGAGCCTCGAGGACCTGCTGATCACCGCCGACATGGGCGTCGACACCGCCGCCCGCGTCTCGGCCAACCTCGCCGAGGGGCGCTATGGCCGGAAGGTCTCGACCGAAGAGATCAAGACCGCGCTGGCGGACGAGATCGCCCGGATCATGGACCCTGTGGCCCGGCCCATGCCGCTCTATGCCAGGAAACCCCAGGTGGTTCTGGTCGTCGGCGTGAACGGCTCGGGCAAGACCACGACCATCGGCAAGCTCGCCAGCCAGTTCCGGGCGGCGGGCAAGTCGGTGGTGATCGCCGCGGGCGACACCTTCCGCGCTGCGGCCGTCGAACAGCTCCAGGTCTGGGGCGACCGGGCCGGCGTGCCGGTGATGACCGCGCCCGAGGGCTCGGACCCGGCTTCCCTTGCCTTCGACGCGATGACGAAGGCGCAGGAGCAGGGGGCGGACCTTCTGATGATCGACACCGCCGGGCGGCTTCAGAACCGGGCCGACCTGATGGAGGAGCTGGCCAAGATCGTCCGGGTGATCCGCAAGAAGGACCCCGATGCGCCGCACAACACGCTTCTGGTGCTGGATGCCACCACAGGCCAGAACGCCCTCAGCCAGGTCAAGACATTCCAGCAGATGGCCGATGTCTCGGGCCTCGTGATGACCAAGCTGGACGGCACCGCCCGGGGGGGCGTGCTGGTCGCGCTGGCGGACAAGTTCGGCCTGCCGATCCATGCCATCGGCGTCGGCGAACAGATCGACGACCTCGCCCCCTTCGATCCCGAAGACTTCGCCGCAGCGCTTGTCGGACTGGACAGGTAGGACTTTCGGACGCACCGACGGCCCGGGCGCTGGCGCGGCGGCGCTGGCGGTCCGTCCTCTTCCGGTCTAATGGGTGACCAACCGGACCATCCAAAGAACCAGAATGCCGATAGCCACCGCCAGGGCGGCCAGGGCGATCTGCCCCAGCCCGCAGGCCAGCCCGATGGCCCCCGACATCCACATGCCGGCCCCCGTGGTCAGCCCGCGGACCGCGCCGCCGGACTGGATGATCGAGCCCGCGGCGAGGAAGGCGACCCCGGCGGTCACCGCTTCGATCAGGCGCATGGGGTCGATCCGCAAACGGTCCGAGGACTGGACCTCCAGCTCGATCAACTCGAAGGCCAGGAGGGTGAAGAGGCAGGAGGCGAGACCGAGGATCATGTGGGTCCTGAGACCCGCGGCCTTGGCGCGCGACTCCCTCTCCCACCCGATGATCCCGGTCAGGACGAGCGCCGAGAGGAGGCGCAGCGCCGCGACCGGCCAGGTCAGTGAATCGAACGGGCCCGCCAGGTCGGGCAGCATGCTTTCCAAGATCATCCTCCTTCGCGCCTTTTCTGCCAGAACGACGACCGGCCCTGTTTGGTTTCGGCCTGTGGACCCCACGGCATGAGCGAGTGGATCGTCAGCATCGCGGGCACGCCGGACGGCGCCCGCCTCGCGACCATCCTGGCGCTGATCTCGGCAGTGGCGCACGCGGTCTTCGGCGCGCTGCAGAAGGGGCGCTACGATCCCTTCCTGATCCGCGGGTCGATCGACACGTCACTCATACTGATCACTTTTCCGATGCTGTTCTTCGTGCCGCTGCCGACGGCGACCTCCTTTCTTGTCCTCGCCGGAGCGATGGTGCTCCACTTCGCCTACAAGCTGACGGTGGCGCTGGCCTACGGAAAGGCGGCCTACACGGTGGTCTACCCGATCATCCGGGGCACCGGGCCGCTGGTCACGGTGATCGCGGCCAGCATGGTCTTCGGCGAGCGGTTCACGCCCGCGCAGTGGGCCGGGGTCGCCTGCCTGTCGCTGGCGATGCTGCTTCTCTCCCTGCGCAACCTCGGCGAGGAGCGGCTGGACCCGGCGGGCCTGCGCATCGGGCTCGTCTGGGCGGTGACGGCGGGGCTGCTCGTGGCGCTCTACACGGTCTACGACGCCTGGGGGATCCGGCAGTCGGCGGATCCCTTCACCTTCCTCGCCTGGTTCTTCTTCCTCACCGCGCTCGATTTTCCGCTGCTCGCCGCCTGGCGCATGCGGCGCTACGGCGCACCGCCGCGCCTTGGGGCGCTGGCCTGGCGGGGGCTGATCGGCGCGGTCATCGCGTGGATCAGCTTCGGGGGCGTCATGCTGGCCACCCGGCTCGACAAGGTGGGCGAGGCGGCGGTCCTGCGCGAGACCTCGACTGTCTTCGCCGCCCTCATCGGCTGGTTCATCCTGGGCGAAAAGGTCGGCCCGCGACGACTGGTCCTGATGGGGATGATCGCTTTGGGGGCTGTCATCGTCGAACTGGGCGGGTAGAAGGGCGGCCATGGCCGATCCCAAACCGATCAACCCGCTTCTCAAACAGGTCCTCGAACTGGGGCCGACCCTGGCCTTCCTGATCCTCTACTTCCGGATCAAGGACGAGGTCTATGTCATTGCCGGAACGGAGTATTCCGGCTTCATCGTGGCGGCCCTCGTGTTCGTGCCGATCCTCCTGGCGGCGATGGGAGCGCTGTGGCTGCTGACCCGCAAGATCAGCCGGATGCAGGTCTTCACCGCCCTCATGGTCATCTTCTTCGGCGGCCTGACTGCCTGGTTCAACGACGCCCGCTTCTTCATGATGAAGACGACGATCGTCTACGGGTTCATGGCGGCGCTGCTCGGAATCGGGCTTCTGCGCGGGGAAAGCTGGCTGCAATACGTCATGGGAGAGCTGCTGCCGATGGAGCGCGAGGGATGGATGATCCTGACCCGCCGTCTGGCGCTGATGTTCACCGGCCTTGCACTGGCGAACGAGGTGATCTGGCGCACCATGTCCGAGGAGACCTGGGTCATCCTCGAGAGCTTTGCCTTTCCCGCCGCGCTTTTCCTCTTCCTCTGGCTTCAGATCGTCGGACTGCAGAAGTACCTGATCGAGGACGAGGGCGAGACGTCAGGCAGCGACCCTCAGCCCTGAGGGGCCGCGCCGGGACGGTCGGCGCGCAGGCCCGCCCTGTCCATGGCCTGCCGCGTGAGCGGGCGGTCGAACTCCAGCCCCGCCGCCTCCGCGCTGGTCCAGATGACGCGCGCCGGCAACTCCGCCCCGCCGGCCATGACGCTGACCGCGGCCCCCTTCGGCAGACCGCCGGCGCCCCGCACCCTCAGCCCCGTGCTGCTGACCGAGACGACCGTGACGATGCGGTCCCGGCCCTCGGCCCGCAGGGTGACCTCGGTCTCGGTGTCCCATCGTTTCGGTCTGTAACGCATCCGCGGATACCTTCCGGCCATGCGGTCCGCATATCGCGGCGGGCCTTAAGGACGCGTGAATGTCAGTAGGGGTGATCGCGCCCGTCCCACGTCCGGAAGCACCCGGTGGTCCCGGGGCCAAGTTCGTCGAACCGCTCCAGCAGGCCCGCCGCCGCCTCCGCCACGCCGATGTCCGCGGACCCGCCGCCCATGTCCGTGCGCACCCAGCCGGGATGGTAGATGCCGACGGCGATGCCGTCCCGCGCTAGGTCCGCAGCGAGGTTTCGCCCGAGGTTCAGCGCCGCGGCCTTGGACGCGCGGTAGATGTAGCTGCCGCCCGGCGCGCGGGTGTGCGAGGCCATCTGCGACGAGATGATCGCGATCTTGCCCCTGGCCCGGCGAAGGGCGGGCAAGGCGCTCTGCACCGTCAGGAAGACGCCGGTGACATTGGTGGCCAGCATCTCGGCCCACATCCCCGCAGGGTAGCCGGTGTCGAGGGACTGGCCCTTGTCGAGGTAGGCGCCCGCGTTGCAGACCAGCAGGTCCAAGGGGGCGTCGCCCAGCCGCTCCCTCAGGGCGGCCTGCGCCGCGGGGTCGGTCACATCGAGGGGCCAGAGATCGCCGTCGGATTGCCGGGCAGTGCCGATGGCCGCGTCGCCCCGTGCGGCATATGCGCCGCGAAGCGCAGCGCCGATGCCGCGGTTTGCGCCGGTGATCAGGACCCGCATCAGTTGCTGCGCTTGCGCGGGATGAAGGGCAGGGGGGCGACGGGAATGCCGTCCTCGATCAGCGCCTTGGCCTCGTCGCCTCGCGCCTCGCCGTAGATCGGCCGTTGGGGCATCTCGCCCAGGTACATCGCGCGCGCTTCCGTGGCGAAGCGAGGGCCGACGTAGTCCGAGGTTTCCTCGACCTTCCTGCGCAGGGCCTCGATCGCCGCGGCGGCCTTGGAGTGGTCCTTCTGCGCGGGTGCGGGCTCGGCGTCGGACGCGGCGACCGCAGGGGCCATCAACGCCTTTTCCACCGCAGGATTGCCGCAGACCGAGCAGGACAGGTGACCCTTGCCCTGCAGCGCATCGAAGGCAGCGGAGGACTGGAACCAGCTGTCGAAGCGGTGCCCTTCGGCACAGGACAGGGTGAAGCGGATCATCGAACGCTCGTGGTCAATGGCCAAGTTCTTCGAAAATAGTCATAACCTGACCCGGGACAAGGGTGGTTACCGGTGCCGGCCGAGGGGATCGAAGGTCGCCACGACCCGGCGCAACTCGGGATCCGACAGGCGGGCCGCGGCCTTCTTCGGACTCATCCACTTGCGGGTGCGCTGGCCGTGTTCGGGCCAGGAGCCGTGCACCCTGGTCACTTCCATCGCGTAGATCACCGCGATGACCGGCAGCGTGGTGCCCCCGAACCGCTTGTCGTAGGAATAGAGCCCGAGCGCGTTGGGATGGACCCGGCCCTCCAGCCCCGCCTCTTCCCAAGCCTCGCGGGCGACGGCGGCGGCAGGGGACAGACCTGCCATGGGCCAGCCCTTGGGCACGATCCACCGGCCGGTGCCCCGGCTGGTGACGAGGCAGAGCTTCACCTTCTTGCCCTTGCGCCGCTGTTCGATCCGGTAGGCCAGCACGGCGAACTGGGTCCGCACCTCCGTCTTGCGGGCGCGAGGCAGGCCGAGAGGCTGGTGCGCGGGGGCGAGGGTGCTCATCCGGATCGGGTGCGTCTGCACGTTGTTGAAGGGGCTCTGGGCAGGAGTGTAGCGCCTCGATGCTGCAGCGCAAATATTAAACGTATATACACCTCCATCTCGACAACGTGATGCGTCCCCGGCGCGACAGGCCCTCGCGCATCGGGCGCCGGGCTGGCATCCCGGGTTCCGCCAATGACGGCCTAGTCGAGGGGAGTTGCCAAAGGGTGAACACGGCCGGGAAAATGCCGCTGTTTCTGGGCTCCGAGATCTACCGGGGCTCCTCCTACGGCCCCTGGCACCCCCTGCGCATCCCTCGGGTCTCGACGGTCACGGACCTCTGCCGCGCCCTCGGCTGGCTCCCGGCGGAGGCCTTTCGAACCTCGCCCATGGCCAAGCCCGCCGCCCTGCGCGCCTTCCATACCGAGGCCTACATCGCCGCTCTCGCCGCGGCCGAGGCGGCGCAGGAGGTCTCGGCGGAGGTCCGGGCGCGCCACGCCCTCGGCACCCCCGCCAACCCCGTCTT
>JAMWZF010000211.1:1374-5599 GCA_024304875.1 Paracoccaceae bacterium | reverse complement strand
GGGCGGGGCGAGATCTCGGTCCGGTCCTTGCGGCGGATGCGGCGGACGGTGGTGAAGATGCCCCAGGCGGCGGGCAGAAGGACCAGCCAGAGGTGCTGGCGCCGGTCGCCAAAGAGGTCCCCGCTCATCAGCGCGGCCACCACGGCGGCCACGGCCAGCCCCCCCAGCGCCCAGGTCCAGTAGGCCCGGCCCTCGGCATTGCGATTGCGCGGCGGCGCCCGGTTCAGGCCCGCCTGCCCGGCGGCAATGGAGAGAACCAGCGCCAAGGCCGCATAGGGCGCGTAGTAGGCCGACCGGCCCAGCCAGGACAGGCTCGCGAAATTGTCCCCGGTGAGGCCGCGGAGCGGGAAGACGTCGAAGTAGCTGCCCCCCGCCAGCAGCACGATCAGCAGGATCGCGAAGAGGAAGCCGGGGATCGCGTAGCCGACGATGATCGCGCCCGAGGTCCAGGTGTCATAGGGCGTGCCGTCCTTTACCGCCTTGCGGATGCCGAGCGGGATCGAGACCGCGTAGGCGATGATCGTGGACCACAGGCCAAGGGTGATCGACACCGGCATCTTCTCCATCACCAGGTCGAAGACGCTGATGTTGCGGAAGTAGCTCTCGCCGAAGTCGAAGCGGATGTAGTTCCACATCATGTTGAGGAAGCGTTCGAGCGGCGGCTTGTCGAAGCCGAACTCGCGCTCGAGGTCGGCGATGAAATCCGCCGGCAACCCGCGGCCGCCGATGTAGTCGCTGTCGCCGCCGTCCACCAGCTCCGACCCGCCGCCCGAGATCCCCTCGAACACGTCGCCGCCGCCCTCGAGCCGGGCGATGATCTGCTCTATCGGCCCGCCGGGGACGAACTGGATGAGCGCGAAATTGATGACCATGATCCCGAGCAGCGTCGGGATCACGAGCAGCAATCGCCTTAGGATATATGCGCCCAAACCTTAGTCCCTTCCGGGGCCTGCGTCGCGTCGGTTAACGAAGCACCCCTGCGGCCCGCAGTTCTTCCGCGGCCTCGGCGTCGTACCACCAGAAGCTCAGATACCCCAGATCATACGGCGGCATATTCTCGGGATGGCGGTACATGTCGTAATAGGCGACCGTGTGGGTGCTCTTGAACCACTGCGGCACCCAGAACCGGTAGGCGCGCAGCGCCCGGTCGAGGGCGCGGGTCGCATTCGCCATCTCGTCGTAGTCCCGGGCCGAGATCACCACCTCGATCAGCCGGTCGATGGCCGGATCGCGCAGACGCATCAGGTTGCGCGAGCTGTCGTCGGCGGTGGAGGAGGCGAACCACTGGCGCAGGCCGGTGCCCGGCTCGAACCCCTGGCCCGGCGAGGAGTTGACGAGGTCGTAGTCGCCCGAACGGGTCCGCTCCACGTACTGGGCGTAGTCCACCCGGTCGAGGCTGGCATCCACGCCGATCTGGCGCAGGTTCTCGATGAAGGGGTTGTTGATCCGGTCGAAGGCGGGGGAATAGGCGAGGATTTCCAGCGACAGAAGGTCGCCCTCCGCGTTCCGCCGCATCCCGTCCTCGCCGGCGACCCAGCCGGCCTCGTCCAGAAGGCTCGCCGCCTGGCGCAGGGCCGACCGCGCGGGCCGGTTGCTGGCCGGGTCGTTGACCGGCGGCATGACCACCTCGTCGGTCAGGATCGAGGCGTCCAGCAGACCCTCGTCCACCAGCGGCTGAAGGATCTCGACCTCGGCCGGCGTCGGCGTGCCCGTCGCCTCGAGGTCGCCACCGTTCTGCCAGAAGCCGGTAACGCGCTCGTAGAGGCCGTAGAACAGGGCCTCGTTGGACCATTCGAAGTTGAACATCAGGCCCACGGCCTCGCGGACCCGGGGGTCCTGCCAGGGGGACCTGTCGAGGTTGAAGACATAGGCCTGGCCCGAGGCGATGGTGCCGTCGGGGATTTCCTCGAGCACCACGTGCCCGGCCTCCACGGCGGGGAAGTTGTAGGCCGTCGCCCAGTCCTTGGAGGAGTTCTCGATCCGGAAGGTGTATTCTCCGGCCTTGAACCCTTCGAGAGCGGCGGAGCTGTCGGCGAAATACTCGACCCGGATGGTGTCGAAGTTGTTCTGGCCGACGTTGAGCGGATGATCGGCGCCCCAGTGGTCGGGGTCGCGGGTCAGCTCGATGTAGCGGCCATAGTCGAACCCTTCGAGCTGCCAGGCCGAGGAGCCGAGGAACGGCGCATCCTGGCTCTCGTCCAGCCGGGTGCCGGTCTCCTCGAACCAGTCCTTGGAAAAGACCGGGGTGCCGCCGGCGAAGGTGACGACATCCCGCCGCGGGGCCTCGGGCGTGAAGGTGAACTTGATCCGGTGCGGGCCGAGGACCTCGACGCTTTCGATCTGGCCCTCGACGGCGTTGCGGTACTCGGTGATGCCCTGCTCGATGAAGAGGTTGAAGCTGAACTCCACGTCCTCGGCGTCCATCAGGGTGCCGTCCCAGAAGGCCACGTCGTCGCGCAGGTTGAAGATCACCCAGTCGCGGCTCTCGGGGTATTCCATCGTGGTGCAGAGGTAGCAGTAGGCGGCATAGGGGTCATCCGCGGTGCCGACCAGCACGCTTTCGTAGTAGATCGAGGGCAGCGCCGCCGAAACGCCGTCGCGGGCGTAGTTGTTGAAGCTGTCGAAGGTGCCCTGGGACCAGATCGAGATCTCGCCGCCCTTTGGCGCGTCGGGGTTGACGTAGTCGAGGTGCGCGAAATCGGCGGGATACTTCGGCTCGCCGAAGTTGGTGTAGGCATGGGTCTCGGTGATCTGCTCGTCGTCCTGCGACGCGGCCGGACCCGCCGCCAGGAGAAGGGCGGCCCCGGTCAGAAGCCCCGCACCCGCGGCCGCGAGGGGCAGGCGGGTGCCGGAGCGGGCAATGGCGATGGCTCGAGGGGGGCGGCGCATGGGCGAGGCTCCTTGCTGGCGGTCCGGCTGGGGACGTCGGGGTCAGGCAAGGCTAAAGGGGGCGCCGGTGCATGTTCAAGTTGAGATTGCGTGATCGTCCGGTGAAGAGCCGTGGGTCCGCGCCGCCTGCCGCCGAAAACGACAGCGCCGCCCGGATGGGGCGGCGCGATGCCTGTGCACGGGGCGCGCCCGGTCAGCCGTCGAGGCTGTCCAGCCAGGCGATCAGGTTCGCCCGATCCTCGATGCTGCGCATGCCGTTGTAGCCCATCGAGGTGCCCGGGGCATAGCCCCGCGGGTTCTCCAAAAAGCCGTTCAGGTTCTCGGGGCTCCAGACGTCCGCCACCTCGGACAGCGCGCCGGAATAGGCGCCGAAGTCGGTGCTGCCGACCTCTCGGCCGACCACGCCATAGAGCGACGGGCCGGTGCCATGCACGCCTTCCTCGACCGCGTGGCAGGACTGGCAGGCGCGGAACAGGCCCTCGCCCGAGGCCGCGTCGGCGCTGGCGAAGACCTCCTCGAAGGCCGGGCCTTCTTCGGCCGCTTCCTCGCCCTCGCCGCCCTCTTCGGGCTCGATCACATAGGCCGCCGCATGTTCGTCGTCATGGCCTCCGGCACCGTGATAGACCAGTTCGGCGAACCAGCCGCCCAGCAGGAACACGAGGAAGGTGCCGCAAATTCCGCCGATCACCTTGGTCATGGTCATTGTGTCGAACATGTCGCGTTCCATCCGTCTCGTCTATGTCGCGCCCATGTATCCGCTTCCGTCCCGGGCGTGCAAGGTGTAGATGCGCGACGAAATGCCCAAGCCTTTTGCGAGGCCTTTCCGGGGGGAGAAGGGCAACGAAAGGGGCGCCATGACAGGCAAAATCGCATTCCAGGGAGAGCTTGGCGCCTACGGCCACCAGGCCTGCGCCGAGACCCGGCCCGACCTCGACCCGCTGCCCTGCCCGACCTTCGAGGACGCGGTGGAGGCCGTTCGCGCCGGGCGCGCGCAGCAAGGCATGATCGCGGTCGAGAACTCGATCTACGGCCGTGTCGCCGATGTCCACCACCTGCTGCCCGAAAGCGGCCTGCATATCGTCGACGAGGCCTTCGTGCGGGTCCACGTCAACCTGATGGGCAAGCCCGGCGCCCGGCTGGACCATATCACCCATGCCCACGGGCACATGGTCATCCTGCCGCAGTGCGCCACCTTCCTGCGCGAGCGCGGGATCGAGCCGCGGATCAGCACCGACAACGCCCGGGCCGCCCGCGAGGTGGCCGAGGGCGATGACATGACCCAGGGGGCGCTGGCGTCCGAACTCGCCGCCGGGATCTACGGCCTCGACATCCTCGC
>JAMWZF010000211.1:0-1365 GCA_024304875.1 Paracoccaceae bacterium | reverse complement strand
GAGCGCAACACCACCCGCTTCCTCATCATGTCGCGCGAGCCGGACTTCCGCAAAAGGGGCCAGGGCCGGATGATGACGGCCTTCGTCTTCCGCGTGCGCAACATTCCCGCCGCGCTCTACAAGGCGATGGGCGGCTTCGCGACCAATGGCGTGAACATGACCAAGCTGGAAAGCTACATGGTCGGCGGCGCCTTCACCGCGACCCAGTTCTACGCCGAGATCGAGGGCCACCCCGACGACCGCAACGTGCAGCTCGCGCTGGACGAGCTGAACTACTTCACCGACATGCTGAAGGTCCTCGGCGTCTTCCCCGCCCATCCCCGCCGGTTCGAGCAGCCGGTTCGCAAGAGCGCCTGACGCGGCGGGCCGCCCTGTCGACCCGAAGGTCACGCCCGGACCGGCCGGAGCGCCGGTGCGTTTTCCGGCCAGAATGAAGGAGCGGGGCGCGCGCCCGGCCTGCGGCGGCCCCGTTGCCATTCACGCCCGGGAAAGCCATATAGCCTCGGTGCCCCTAGGCGACAGACGGACCCCGCCATGACCAACTACCTCGACTTCGAAAAGCCCCTCGCCGAGATCGAGGGCAAGGCCGCCGAACTGCGCGCCATGGCCCGGTCGAACGAGGGGATGGACGTCGAGGACGAGGCCTCGGCCCTGGACGCCAAGGCATCCGCCCTTCTGTCCAACCTTTACTCGGGCCTGACGCCCTGGCAGAAATGCCAGGTCGCCCGCCATCCCGAGCGGCCGCACTGCAAGGACTACATCGAGGCGCTGTTCGAGGAATTCACGCCGCTGGCCGGTGACCGGAACTTCGCCGACGATCTCGCCGTGATGGGCGGCCTCGCCCGGCTGAACGGGCAGCCGGTGGTGGTGATCGGGCACGAGAAGGGCAACGACACGAAAAGCCGGATCGAGCGCAATTTCGGCATGGCCCGGCCCGAGGGCTACCGCAAGGCGATCCGCCTGATGGAGCTGGCCGACAAGTTCGGCCTGCCCGTCATCACCCTCGTCGACACGCCCGGCGCCTATCCCGGCAAGGGTGCCGAGGAGCGCGGCCAGTCCGAGGCCATCGCCCGGTCCACGCAGAAATGCCTCCAGCTGAACGTGCCGCTGATCACCGTCATCATTGGCGAGGGCGGCTCCGGCGGCGCCGTGGCTTTCGCCACGGCCGACAGGGTCGCGATGCTGGAACACTCGATCTACTCGGTGATCTCGCCCGAGGGCTGCGCCTCGATCCTCTGGAAGGACGCGCAGAAGATGCAGGAGGCGGCCGAGGCCCTGCGGCTGACCGCCCAGGACCTCACCACCCTCGGCGTCTGCGACCGGATCGTGCGCGAACCCCTCGGCGGGGCGCACCGCGACCGGGCC
>JAMWZF010000210.1 GCA_024304875.1 Paracoccaceae bacterium | reverse complement strand
CATCGCGCCGAAGCATGAGACGCGCTTCAACTGGTCCATCCTCCAGACCCGCTTGATAGGTTTCCATTGGAACACCCGCCTGCTCCCAGGCCTCGAAGTTGCGCCAGTCCGACACGAAGGGCTGGTAGAAGGCCGTCTCGTAGCGGTCCTGGGTGTGCTGGACGCCGAAGTAATGCCCGTTGGCCCCCACCTCGGCGATCACGTCGACCGCTATGTCCTCGGACCCGGTGCCCACCACCGCGGGTTCGAAGTACCGCTGGATCATCTGGATCACCTCGCAATCCATGATGAACTTCTCCGGGCAGGCGACCAGCCCGCCCTCCAGCCAGCCCGCCGCGTGATAAACCATGTTGGTCCCCGACTGGACCGCGGCCCAGAGCGCGTTCGAGGTCTCCCACATCGCCTGCCCGTCAGGCACGTTGGCGGCGCAGGACCCAGAGGAGCGCAGGGGAAGGCCGTAAAACCGCGCCATCTGGCCGGTGATCTGGGTGGCGCGCATGTATTCGGGCGTGCCGAAGGCGGGGGCGCCGGACTTCATGTCGACGTTCGAGGTGAAGGTGCCGATGGCGCAGGGGCAGCCCGGGACGACCCACTGGAAGAGGGCGATGGCCGAGAGGGCCTCGGCCAGCGACAGGGCGACGGCACCGGCCATGGTTACCGGAGCCATGGCCCCCGCCAAGGTGAAAGGCGTCACCACCACCGCCTGCCCCGCCCGGATCAGGCGCAGGCAGCCGTCGATCATCGGCTGGTCGTGCTTGAGCGGCGAGGTGGAGTTGATGTTTGTGTACATCCGGGGGCTGGCCCGGAAGGCCTCCTCGGTCAGCCCGCCCGCGATGCGCACCATCTCCATGACGTCCTCGACCCGCTCCCGGCCCAGCGAATAGGCGTGCACCACCTTGTCGGTCAGGGTGAGCGTGTCGAAGAGCACGTCGAGGTGGCGGACGGACGGGTGCACGTCCACCGGCTCCACCGGGTAGCCGCCGGCGAAGTGGATGCAGTTGAAATACTGGGTCAGCCGCAGGAGGTTCGCGCATTGCTCGCGCGTGCCCGAAACCTTCCGGCCGATCTCGAGATCGTAGTAGTTCGGCGGGGACGAGACGTTGCCGAAGAGGATTGTCCGACCGCCCATCACCAGCTGCCGGTCCGGGTTGCGCGGCGTCAGGGTGAAGGTCGCCGGGGCGCGGGCCAGCATCTCCGTCACCCAGTCCCGGCCCATCCGGACGTTGCTGCCGTCGACCGTGCAGCCGGCCTTGCGGAACAGGCCGAGGGCCTCCTCGTTCAGGAACTCGATCCCGATCTCCTCGAGGATCCGCATCGCGCCGTCGTGGATCGCCTGCACGCCCTCGGGGCCGACGGGTTCGGTCGGCCGGTCGGTGTTCTTCGGCAGGCGCCAGGGGCTCTGACGGATCGCGGCGGTGCCCCGGCGGGCGGCGTTGCCCTTGCGGCCGCCGTGGCGGCGGCGGGCGCCGGGCGCGGCCTCCATCTGGGATGTGTCCGGCATGGGCAGAACTCCTCTCGCCGGTCACGATAGGTCCGGCCGCAGGGCAGCCTCCGCTTCGGCTGCGACGGGTTCTGTCGCTTTCAAGCCGCCGCGCGATTCAGGTCCAGTGCACAGCCTCGCCGCCCGGCAGGGCCGCGCGGGCCCGCATGGGCGCATCGTAGGGCAAGCCCTCCGCGTCGCAGAAGGCGGTGATCCAGGCGTCGTCCATGGCGATGAAGTCGAGAACCCCGCCAAGGAAGGCCGGATCCGAGGCCTGCGCGCGCAGATCCCCCGCCGAGGCACCGCTGGCACCGAGGAATACGCCGCACAGGTCGGGGTCGGAGGCCAGCCAGCCCAGGGCGCGGACGGCTATGGCCTCGGCATCTTCACGCTTCATTCGGATTCCTTACGATGGGCGAAACCAATTGTTAACCAATTGCCGGGATGATCTTTCCAGGGGAAGGGTCAAGGCCAACGAGGATCATCGGATGTCGGCTCGGATTCTGCTAGTGGATGGCGTCGCGACGAACCGGATCGTGCTCAACGTGAAACTGATCGCGGCGCGGTACCTGGTGGACAGTGCAGCCGGGATTCCGGAGGCGCTGACGATTGTCGCGGATACGCCGCCGGATCTCATCCTGATGGCGGTCGGCGGCTCGGACGACGAGAGCATCAACTTCTGCCGAAAGGTGAAGTCGGACACGGCCAGCGCCGATACCCCCATCATCATGATCGGAACGATCTGCGACCCCGCGCAGCGGCTGGCGGCGCTGCGGGCGGGGGCGGACGACGTGATATGCCGGCCGGTTCACGACCAGGTCCTGCTGGCCCGCATCCGCAGCCTCCTGCGCGCCCGCGATGCCGCGGCCGAGCTTCGGATGCGCGACGACACCCACCGCGCCCTCGGCCTCGGCGAACCTGCCGCGGTGTTCGAGACACCGGGGCGGGTTGCCATTCTGGGACGGTCCATCGGCACCGCGCGGGCACGGGCCGCGCGTCTGGGCGCCCTGACCCCGCACCGGTGCAGCGCCGGCGCCCTCGACGACAGGCTCGGTCATGCCGAGGACGTGGCCGACACCCGCGCCGACGTGGTGCTGATCGACGGCACCGGGATGACCCCCGCCCTCCTTGCCGAAACCTTGCCGCCGCTGGTGTCGGAACTGCGCAGCCGGTCGGGCACCCGCGATGTCGGCCAGATCGCCGTGCTGCCCGACCATACCGAGGATACCGCCGCGATCCTCCTCGACATCGGCGTGAACGACGTGGTCGCGGGGCCGGTGTCGGACCATGAACTGGCGCTTCGCGTCGAGGCGGTCATGGCCCGCAAGAAACAGCGCGAACGGCTTCGGCAAAGCGTTCGCGACGGGCTGCGCGCCGCGGTCACCGATCCTCTGACTGGGCTCTACAACCGCCGGTACGCAGAACCGCACCTGCTGCGCCTTGCCCGCAGTTGCCGCGACGCGGGGTCCGATTTCGCGATGATGGTCCTCGACATCGACCACTTCAAGTCGATCAACGACGCGCATGGCCACGGGGTCGGCGACAGGGTCCTCGTGATGGTGGCCGAACGGCTGCGACGCTCGGTCCGGGCCGAGGACCTGGTGGCCCGCATCGGGGGCGAGGAGTTCCTCGTCGCCATGCCCGACACCGACCCGGTGGAGGCCCGCGCCGCGGCCGAGCGGTTGCGCACCGCCATCTGCTCTCGCGGGTTCGACCTTGGCCAGCACCGACCCGTCCTGAGCGTGACCCTCTCGGTCGGCGTCGCCATGGCAGGGCAGAGCGCCTACCTGGCAGCAGACGATCCGGCGACAGGGCGGACCTGCATCGACGCCATGTTCGAACGGGCCGATGCCGCGCTCTACCGGGCCAAGAATTCGGGGCGCAACATGGTCAACATGGCGTTATCGGCGGCCTGACGCCCGGGGTTACTCTCTGCCCTCGCGTGGCCCGTCCCGTTCGGACGGCCCGCGACGCGTCTCGCTCTCCAGCCGGTCAGCGAAGGCCGCCCGTTCAGCCGGGGACACTTCGGACAGACGCATGACGAGGGCGCTGTGAGCGCGGCTCACGATCCGCTGGCCCTGGTCGCGCTGCTCGGCAAGCAGTTGCTCCATCGCGGCGGGGTCGAAGGGTTCGGTCCGCAGGATCTGCACCATCTCCACAAGCTTCCGGCGCCTTTCGCGCGGGGACGGCGGGCGCACGTCGGGGTCGCTGCGGATCGTCTCGATGATGGCGCGCCGGTCCTCCGGGTCCAGGGCCCGAACGAACGGACCGAGTTCGAAGCTCAGTCGCGGACGGTCGCCCACCCTGCCGGACACGAGGGCGCCCGCGACGAGCCCGATGACGACAAGGTTCAGCGCCAGCGAAATCAGCAACAGGATGCGGATGGCGGGGCGCAGACGCGCGGTCTTGTCAGGATCGCTCATGGCTCAGCCGTCCGCCTCCAGCACGTCCAGTCCGGTGGTGAAGGAGATCGAGACGGGGTCGCCCGCCAGGAAGGTATCGAGCGCCGGCGGCGGCGCCGCGCCGAGCCAGATCCCGGCGACCGTTGCCGCCGCAAGCCCGCTCACCGCCGGCCATCCCCCGAGGGTCGAGACCAGCGCCGACCAGAGGCCGCGCCGCCCCGCATCGGCCGACGGCCGCGGCATCTCCGCGGCGGCATCGGCCAGGATCCGTGCCATCAGCGCGTCCGACATCTCCCAGCCCTCGCCGGCAACTTCGGACCGCGCCGCGGCGAGGTCGTCGTCGAGCGCCTTTTCCCGGTCGGTCATCATTCCTCAAACCCCAGTTCGTCCTTGCGCCGGGCGAGAGCCGCCACGAGCGCCCGTTTGCCGCGGGCGGTCAGACTTTCGACCGCCCGGACGTTGATGTCCATGATCTCGGCGATCTGCTCGTTGCCGAGACCTTCCAGGTGACGCAGCGCGACCGCCTGCGACTGCCGCTCGGGCAGACCACCCAGGGCGTCCCGCAAGGCCGCAAGCCGCGCTTTTTGCTGAAGACGGTCCGATGCGCTCTCGGAGCTGTCCTCGATCCGCTCGGCATCCTCGATCGGCGCCTGCCGCCGCCGCGCCCGCAGCCGGTCGGTGCTGAGGTTGGCCACGACCCGGTAGAGCCATGTGGACGCCTTGGCCTCGCCCGACCGCCACTCCGGGGCCTGCCGCCAGAGGCGCAGCATGGCCTCCTGCACCACGTCCTCGGCCTCGGCCCGGTCGCCCAGCATGCGGCCCGCCTGGGCCAGGGCGCGGGGCGCCAGCCGTGCCGTCAGAAGGCGGGCCGCCGAGAGGTCCCCGGCGGCATAGGCGGCGAGCAGGCGCGCGTCCTCCGCCGCCTCCCGCGACGTCTCGGCCGGGGCGCGGCCCGATCTGGAGCCTTCCATCATGGATCAGGGTGCTAGCCACATCGTCACATCCTTGCAATTGCGAGGCGGCCCGGGTCCCGGGGGGACGATCGGACCCGGGCCGCCCCTCGGGGACCGGGGTCAGCCGCCGCGCCGGTCGCCGCCCCGCCGCTCCATGAACCGGTTGCGGGCGGCGTCGCGGGCGGCGTCGAACTCCGCCTCCGTCACCCGGCCGTCGCCATCGGTATCGGCCCGTTCGAACATCGCGGCCATGTCGGGCCCGCGCCGGGACTCGCGCATCGCCTCCATCTCCTCGAGCTGGATCAGACCGTCGCCGTTGGTGTCCAGCCGTTCCACCATCCGGGCGAAGCGTTCGGCGCGGGCGGCGTCGGCCCGGGCTTCCAGCTCGGCCGCCGAGAGCGCGCCGTCACCATCGGTGTCGGCCGCAGCGAACCGGGCGGCGGCCTGCGCCTCCATCTCGTCCAGCGTCAGCGCGCCGTTGCCATCGGTGTCGAGGGTTGCGAAGTCCATGATGGCGCCGCCGCGCGGACCGCCGGGCCCGCCCTGGGCCTGGGCCGCGCCCACGGCGAAGCCGCCGGCGATGGCCGCGATCAGCAATGTTGTCTTGAGGGTCTGCATGTCGTGTTCCTTGCTTCTTGCCTTGTGCCTGCCTTCGGCGTGTGCTGCCGAAGTCCCCCTATCAACGGGCGATCCGGCAGGTTCCGTCGCCCGCACGGCGATTTTTTTCGGGGCGCCCCAACGCGACATCCGGACGCGGGGCCTTCTGTCCCCTTTTATCGGCGCGACATCGGACCGATCTTGTACAGATACCCAGGACATCCCGGACATCATGACCGCCTTGCCCCAGACCTCCG
>JAMWZF010000021.1:238-17888 GCA_024304875.1 Paracoccaceae bacterium | reverse complement strand
GGTTCGTCTTGCAGAAGAAGCAGCGGTTCACCGGGTTGGTGACGTAGCGGGGGTCGTCGAACTCCCCCGCGCCGACGACGCGGAGGGCCCAGCCCTGCGCCTCGGCGTGCCGCTCCACACGGGCAGTGGCCTCGGGCGGGACCGCGGGCGAGACGGCGTGCACCATCTCGCTGCCCGGGATGCGGTGGGCGACGTGCGCGAGAGTCATGCTGTCCACCCCGCCCGAGACGGCGACGCAGATGGGGCCCCGGGCGGCAATGACCTCCTCCAGTCGTGCGATGTCGTCAGTCATCGACATCCCCGCGGCGGGCGGCTGCCCTCCGGGCCTTCAGCGTGGGCAGGTCCTGCAGGGCGTCACTCTCGATCTTGGTCGTCACCGCCCCGTCAGGACGTGTCGCCCGTTTGGCCTCCATCCCGTCAAGCATGACCTCTTCGCGCGAGAGGATTCTGCGGTTCTCGGTCCGGTGCCGCAGGCCGAGGGTGGAGGTCTGCAGGAAGCAGGCGCGTGCGATGGCGTCGAGGCTGCCTTGCGCGGCGAGCAGTTCGAACCGCGTGACGGGTCGGCCTTTCTTTCCGAAGCCGGGCAGGAGGACGAGGTCCAGCACCCCGGCGACCCGCCGCAGATGGTCGGCCGCGACGGCGATCTCCTCGCCGGTCATGTCGTCGATGTCGAAGGCGAGGACGTCGACGGTCTCGGCAGAAGGCTCGGCGTCGGCTTCGTAGATCGACACCCGCAGCACGTTGGCCATCCCTGCAAGGGTTCGTGTGCCCGCGCCCGTGCCTGAGGCCGTGAGCGTACCGAGGGGGCCCGAAGGCCGCCGGTGCGACCCGCAGACATGCCGCAGGATGGCGGCGCCGGTGGGAGTCACCCGCTCCCCCTCCCGCCCGTCGTCGCGCCAGCGAAAGCCGTCCAGCAGGGCGAGCGTCGCGGGCGCGGGGGCGGGGAGGGGGCCGTGCTGGGTGGCGATCAAGCCGCCGCCCCGCGGAAGGTCCGACACCGTCCACTCGGCCGGGCGGAGCCGCGCCACGATGGAGCCGGCCGCAACCACGTCCATCAGCGAATCCCAGTCCGCGATCTCGTGGAAGTGGACATCCTCAATGGTGACGCCATGGACCCGCGACTCGGCCTTGGCCAGCAGGCGGAGGATGCCTTGGGCCTCGTGCCCGACATCGGCCCGCAAGTTCGCGTCCCTCAACAGCCCGCTCAACACGGTGTAGCCCGTCCCGTGGTGATGATCGGCCGCCGCGCGGCCCCGCCCGGGGTCGGCATCCAGCCGAAAGCCCTTGCCCGCCAGCCCACCGTTCCGCACCGCGGCCAGAACCGGCCGGCCCGCGCCTTCGGGCAGCACGGCCCGCACGTCCGCCAGCACCGCCTCCACCAGATCCGGCCAGGCGTCCAGCATCGCGGCGACGAACATGTCGCCCGCCGCGCCCCCGATGGCATCGAGGTGGATTCGGCGCGGGGGCGGGGCCGGATCGGTCAACGAAAGCCCCTCAGCCCGGTGTGCCGAGCTGGACCATGAAGGTCTTGAGCTCGGTGAACTCGTCCACCGCGTTCCGGCCCCTCTCGTGGCCGACGCCGCTGTCGCGGTGGCCGGTGATCGGCAGCTCGGGAGCCCCGGCAAGGAATGTGTTCACCTCGACGGTTCCGGCAGCCAGCTTGCGGCCGAACTGCAGGGCGGTGTCGATGTTGCGGGTCCAGACCCCGGCGGCGAGCCCGTAGGGCGTCGAATTGGCGATGCGGACGGCCTCGTCGAAGCTGTCGAAGGGTTGGACGGCCAGGACCGGGCCGAAGATCTCCTCCTGCGCCACGCTCAGGTCCACCGGCACGTCGTCGAAGATGCTGGGGATCACGAAGTGCCCGTGCGGGTTCGGCTCGGCCTCGGTCGCCATCGTCCAGCGCGCCAGCCCCGCTTCCTCCCCTGCGGCGAGGTAGCTCTCCACCCGGGCCTTCTGAACGTCGCTGACCAGCGGTCCCATTGTCGTCTCGGGGTCGAGCGGGTCGCCGATCTTCAGTGTCTCGACGTGACGTTTGACGTCCTCGCAGAACTGCTCGGCGATGGACCGGTCCACCACGAGGCGCGAGCCGCCGACGCAGGCCTGCCCCGCGTTGCGGGTGAAGCCGAGGGCCACCTTCTCGGCAGCGAGGGTCAGGTCGGAGTCGGCGCAGACGATATGGGCGCTCTTCCCGCCCAGCTCGAGCGACACCCGCTTGAGCGTCCGGCCCGCCTGCTCGGCGATCTTGCGGCCGACGGCGGTGGAGCCGGTGAACGAGATCATGTCGACCTCGGGCGCGGTGCACATCCCCTCGCCGAGGTCGGCGCCGGTGCCCGCGATGATGTTGACCACCCCCGGTGGCACCCCGGCCTCGAGGAGCAATTCGCCCAAGCGCAGGGCCGAGCCCGAAGCCATCTCGCTCGGCTTGACGACCATGGTGCAGCCGACGGCCAGTGCGAAGGGCACCTTCTGGCTGTTGATCATCAGCGGGTAGTTCCAGGGCGTGATGATGCTGACCACGCCGACCGGGTTCTTCCAGATCATGCCGAGGGCGTCGTTGCCGAGGCTGTCGTAGGTGTCGCCGTAGCAATGGCGGGCGAGGGTCGCGGCATACTCCCAATGGGCGATGGTTCCGCCGATCTCGCGGTCGACGAGGCCGATGGGCTTGCCCGCCTCTAGGCATTCGATCAGGCAGAACTCGGCCCGGTTCGCATCGATCAGCTGGGCGACCTTCAGCATGATTTTCGCGCGCTCGGCCCCCGACATGCGCGGCCAGGGCCCCTCGTCAAAGGCCTTGCGGGCCTGCGCCAGCGCGGCGGCCAGGTCCTCGGCCGTGGCCTTGGGATAGAGGCTGACGAGGTGGTTGTGGCCGGGGTCCCTCCGCTTGAGTGTGTCCCGCTCGGCCGCGGGGATCAGCCTGTCGCCGATCAGGGCGGAATATTCGCGGGGCGTGGCGGGCAGTTCGGCTGCCGGTTTGTTCTGGGTCATGTCTGATCCCCTTCTTGGTCAGGTCAGGCCGCGCGCGCGGCGCGGTCCTCGGCGATGATGAGGTCCGCGATGCGTTCCGCGACCATGATGGTGGGCAGGTTGGTGTTTCCCGACGGGATCATCGGGAAGATCGAGGCATCGACGACGCGCAGCCCGTCGACGCCATGCACCCGGCCCGCGCTGTCGGTGACGGCCATCGGGTCCTCCGCACGGCCCATCCGACAGGAACAGGAGGCATGCCAGACCCCGACGGCGGAATGGCGGATGAAGGCTTCCAGCGCGGCGTCGTCCTCCAGCAGCGTCTGGATCGTGTCGCCCTCGGTGACAAGGGTGCGGATCAGGAATGCGCGCAGGGCGTCCGGCCCGTCGAGGAGGCGGGCGAGGATCGAGGTCAGCACCTTGTTGCGCCATGTCAGCGCCCCGACCTGCCGGACCTTGTCCGAGTAGCTGGCCGGAAAGACGTCGCTGACCGATCCCTCCATCTCGGGGCCGAGGACCGCCCGGGCCAGCATCCGGAAGCCGGTCATCATCCGGGCGAGGTCGCGGTCGTCGAACAGCAGGTTGAAAGCCACCTCGGGCTCGTCCCGCCAGTCGGTCGAGGAGAGGGTGACCGTGCCGCTTTCCGAGTAGGTCTTGTTCACCCACATGTTCACGGTGGCGATCTGGTCGCCGACCGGGTGCCAGGCGGATTTCGACGCGATGGAGGCGGCCATGTCGCCGCCGGGTGCGCCGGCGTGGCCCGAGGAAAAGCGCAGGCCGAGCATCAGGTGCCGCCGGGTGCGTCCGTTGATGCGGGCGTGCGGCTTGACGAAGCTGGCGACCGCGACGCTGGGGTGATCCATCAGCCGCTGACCGACCCCGGGTCGGTCGGCGATCACCTCGATGCCGAGGGCCCGCAGGTCCTCGGCCGGCCCGATCCCGGCCCGCAGAAGGTGGGCGGGCGAGTGGAGCGCCCCGCAGCACATCAGGACTTCGCGTGCGGTGAACCGCATCTCGAACCCGTCCGGGCCGACGGCGGTGACCCCGGTGCAGCGGCGCCCCTCGAAGTCCAGCCGGGTCACATGCGTGTTCGCCCGGATCGACAGGTTGGGCCGTGCGCGGACACGGGCGCCGAGGTAGCCCATCGGCGTGGTGACGCGCCGGTCGAAGACGTTGGAGATGGCGACCGGGTAGTAGCCATCCCGGAACTCGCCGTTCTGATCCTCGATCCTGTCGAACCCCGCGGCGGCGAGGGCCCGCGCCATGGCATGGGCATGTTCGGGCCAAAGGTCCTCGCCGATCCGCGAGATGACGATGGGCCCGTCCTGGCCGTGCTGCTCGTCGTCGAAATCGACGTCCCGTTCGAGCTTGCGGAAGTAGGGCAGGACGGTCTCCCACGACCAGCCCTCGGCGCCGAGGTCGCCCCAGTCGTCGTAGTCGGCCGGGGAGCCGCGGTTGGCGAGCTGTCCGTTGACCGAGGACCCCCCGCCCATCACCCGGCCCTGTTCGTACTTGCGCTTGCGCGGCGGGCCAGCGGCGCCGGGCCGCCCCGCTGGCTCGGTCGAGGCCTTCAGGTCGTTCCAGAGGAACCGCGAATTGAGGTAGGCCAGCCCCGCGAAGCTGTCGAGGATCGGCGCGGGCACGCGCCCCGGCGGCGTATCCTCGCCCGCCTCCAGCAGCAGGACCCGCACCGATGGATCGGCGGACAACCGGTTCGCAAGCACGCACCCCGCCGAGCCACCGCCGGCGATCACGTAGTCGAAGTGTTCGGTCTCCGTCATGGTCGCGGTCCCCAGCCGGAATAGCGCGGGTGGTCCGCACCGATCGGCAGCGGCACCGTCTCACCGGTTTCCGAGGAATGGAACAGCGCAGTCACCAGCTCGAGAGAGCGGCGCGCATCGTCGAGGGACACCGCAAAATGCCGCCTGCTCTCCAGCGCCTCGGCGAAATCGGCGAACTGGCCGGCGAAGTCCACCTCGCCCGAGGGGGCCTCGGCGAGGATGCGGTCCACCTCGGCCTGAAGCTCGGGAGTCCGCGCGAGGAAGGTCCAGGGCTCGTTGCCGGGCCGCGGCGCGTCGGCGTCGAAGCACTCCCTTTCGATCACGAGGTTCCGGAAGCACAGCCGCAGACGGGTCATCGGCCGGACCGACCCCAGCGTCGCGGTCAACGTCGCCAAGGACCCGTCCGCCATCCGCAGGCAGGCGGCGGCGCAATCCTCGACCTCGATGGGATTCACCCGCGTCGTCTTGAAGGCCTTTACCTCGGCCGCCTCGCCCATGAGCCAGAGGAACAGGTCGTGGATATGGATGGCCTGCGTCAGCAGTACCCCGCCCAGCTCGGTCTCGAACTTGCCGCGCCAGGCGACGTCGTAGTAGTCCGAATCGCGCCGCCACGCCGTCTCGATCGAGGAGGTGAAGGCCTCGCCCGCGATCCCCGAGGCGATCAGGTGGCGGGCCTTCTGCACGCCGTGCTGGAACCGGTACTGGAAGATCGGCATCAGGCGGGCGTCCGACCGGGCCTCGGCCGCGATGATCAGGTCGGTCAGCTCCAGCGACCGGGTCAGGGGCTTTTCGCAGATCACGTGCGTGCCGCGCTCCAGCGCCGCGATGGCCATCTCGCAATGGGCCGAGGGCGGGGTGCAGATGCTGACGACGTCGATATCGTCCCGCTCGAGGATCGCGGCGGTGCTGTCCGTCGCCTCCGGCACCCCGTGGCGGCGGGCGAAGTCCTGCGCGCGGTCCATGTCCAGATCGCAGCAGACGGCGACCTCGAACCGGTCCCGCAGCAGGGCGAACCCCCGCTCGATCTGGCTGCCCGCGACCCAGCCGCAGCCGACGATGGCAACGCGCAGGGGGCCGCTCATGCCGCCGCCTCGTCCGCCGCATAGGCCCGCGACAGCAGCCGGCCCGCATCGTCGAATCGCAGATTCATGAGATCCCCTTCATCGACGAAGGCCTCGCTCTCGCGCATCTCGGGCAGCAGGCTCTCGGCGCAGAGGACCTCGTCCAGATGCATGGTCGAGCGGATCTGGCAGTACCGCGTCGCGGGGTCGTTCGGCGACCAGGAGGTCGAGACGAGCGCCCGCAGCGCGTCGCGGTCGTCGGCCATCACGATGGGAAAGCGCGACTTCTCGGCCAGCGTCGAGGTCAGCGAGTTCATGTAGATCTGCCGCAGGTCGATCCGGGCGGCGATATCGACGGTGGTGAAATCCGCCAGACCGACGCCGAGGCCGTTGCCCCCCGTCGCCTCGGACAGGCCGAGCACGGCGATGCGGTTAACGTAGGGCGCGGGGTTCGGGATCGGGCGCAGGTCGGCGCGGCCGGTGACCGCGTGATCCATCCCGGCGCCCGAGATGTCCTTGCCGATCCGCTCCACCGCCAGCGCGTCGATGTCGCGGAAGGGCAGGCGGGCGATCATCGACTTGGCCAGCTTCAGGAGCCGCTCGTCCGCGGCGAAGAAATCCTCGGGCGCGACACCCTCGACCGCGATCAGCTCCTTGGCCGCGTTCTCGACCAGTGCGATGCCGAGTGCTATGGGCGCGTTGGCCAGAGCCACGCGGGCAAGGGCGGGCAGGGTCTCGGACAAAGCCTTCGGCCCCTCGCGGTGCACCGACCGCGCGCCGTCCGCCTTGCCGAGGCCGACTGCCGTCATCTTGACCAGCCCGCTCTCGATGGGCCGGTCGAAGGTGGTGTGCGACTTGACCCGGTTGATGACGACGACGGCGTCCGCCCCGGCGGCGTTGCGGTCGAACTTGCAGCGCGCGCCGTCGGCCGTCGTGCCATAGTCGACCACCTCCATCGAGGAGCGGATCTCGCAGCCGATCACCTTTTCCGTGATGCCCAGCCGGCCGAGAACCTCTGTCTGCCCTTCGGCGGTGCCGCCGCCATGGCTGCCCATGGCCGGGACGACGAAGGGCTTGAGGCCCATGTCGCGCAGGACCGAAACGGCCGTTACGGCGACCTCGACGATGCCCGAGATGCCGCGGCTGCCCACTGCAACCGCGACCTCGCTGCCCTCGGCAAGGGCGTCTAGCCGGTCCGAGCCGCGGATCGCATCCCGCACCCCGCCTGCGACGTCAGCCACCGGCGTGCCCGAGGGATGGCGCAGGCGCACCCGCGAGACGCGCGGCAATTCGACCGCGTCCAGATGCGCGAACCGCAGCGCGGGAAAGTTGGCTGTGCTTGTCGTCATGGCTGACGGCCCCTCGGCGTATGGCGCAGGAAGTCGAAGTCGCAGCCGTCCTCGGCCTGCAGCACCTCGTCGAAGTAGAGCTTGGCATAGCCGCGCGTGGCCTTCGTATGGCCTGGCGGTGTCCAGTCCTTGCGGCGGGCCTCCAGTTCGGCGTCGTCACCCTCGAGGTCGAGCCGCCCCGCCGCCACGTCGAGCGTGATCATGTCGCCGTCGCGCACCAACCCCAGCGGCCCCCCAACCGCCGCCTCGGGCGAGACGTGCAGCACGATGGCGCCGAAGGCGGTGCCGGACATCCGTGCGTCCGAGATGCGAACCATGTCCTTCACTCCCTGCCGGGCCAGCTTCTTGGGGATCGGCAGATAGCCCGCCTCGGGCATCCCCGGCGCGCCCTTGGGGCCGGCGTTCTGAAGGACGAGGACGTCCTCGGCGGCGACGTCGAGATCGGGATCGTCGATCCGGTTCGCCATGTCCTCGAGCGAGGTGAAGACCACGGCCCTGCCGCGATGCTTGAGCAAGGCGGGCGTCGCCGCGGCCTGCTTGATGATCGCGCCATTGGGGGCAAGGTTCCCGCGCAGCAGCCGGATCCCGCCGCCCTGGTGGATCGGATCGGCCACCTCGCGCACCACGTCCTGCGTCCAGGCGGGGGCGGCGCTGTCGATTTCCTCGCCCAGCGTCCTGCCGCTGATCGTCGGGCAGTCGAGAGCCAGATACTCCCGGATCTCGCGCAGCACCGGGGTCAGGCCGCCGACCTTGTGCAGATCCTCCATGTAATGCTGACCCGAGGGCTTGAGGTCGACCAGCACGGGCGTTTCGGCACCCAACCGGTCCAGCTCTTCGAGGTCGAGGTCGAAGCCGAGGCGGCCTGCGATGGCGGCCAGGTGGACAACGCCGTTGGTCGACCCGCCGACGGCCTGAAGGACGCGCAGGGCGTTGCGCATGCTGTCCTCGGTCATGACGTCGCGGGGGCGCAGACCCTCGGCCGCAATCTCGACCGCGCGCCGGCCCGTGGCCTCGGCATGACGCATCCGGTCGGCGTGGACAGCGGGAATCGCCGCGCCGCCGGGGAGCATCATGCCCATCGCCTCGGACACCAGCGCCATGGTGCTGGCGGTGCCCATGACCATGCAGGTGCCGGGGCCGGGGGCCAGCTTGCCGCTGATCTCCTCGATCTCGGCCTCGTCGATCTCGCCAGCGCGGTGCTGGCCCCAGAGCCGGCGGCAGTCGGTGCAGGCGCCGAGGCGCTCGCCTTTGTGCGAGCCGGTGATCATCGGGCCGGTCACGGTCAGGATGGCGGGGACGTTGGCGCTGGCCGCGCCCATTAGGAGGGCCGGCACCGTCTTGTCGCAGCCGCCGATCAGCACGACCGAATCCATCGGCTGGGCGCGGATCATCTCCTCGGCGTCCATCGACATCAGGTTGCGCAAGAACATGCTGGTGGGGTGCGAAAAGGCCTCGTGGATCGACACCAGCGGAAATTCGACCGGCAGGCCGCCCGACAGCATGACGCCCCGCTTCACCGCCTCGATGATGTCGGGCACGTTGCGGTGGCAGGCGTTGTAGCCCGAGAAGGTGTTGGTGATGCCGATGATCGGGCGGTCCAGCGCGTCGTCGGAATATCCCATCGCTTTGATGAAGGCCTTGCGAAGGAACAGCGAGAAGCCCGCATCCCCGTAGTTCGCGACCCCTTTGCTCATCCCTTTCATGGACTCTCGCCTCGTTCTCTGGTCATGGGCGCAAACGACTTCGGAAGCGCTTACATTTTCGCCATGGTTATGTCATTTTCAGTAGCATGTCCATGGAGGGCGGGCCACCGATTTGGCCGTGTCCTGATCCCCTGGGCAGGGCGCCCTGTCCACGAGGAAGCAGATGACTGATTTCGTTCTAGATGAAGACCGCATCCGGCGCACCGGCGCGCCCGAGGCGATCCTCGCCGCCGGCAAGAGCGCCGACCAGGTGCGTCGCATCGCCGAGCATGTGCTGGCGCGGGAGGGCAGCATTTTCGTCACCCGCCTTTCGCCGAAGAAGGCCGCAGCGCTGGCCGGATTGGGTGAGGCGCTGCGCTACCATCCGCTGTCCCGGACCGCCGTCATCTCGGCCTTGCCGGTCCCCGAGCCGCGCCGCTCGGGCGTGACCGTGGTGGCGGCAGGCACCTCGGACATGGGCGTCGCCGAAGAGGCCCGGCAGACCCTGCATTACCTCGGAGTTTCCGCCGGACTGGTGGCCGACGTCGGTGTCGCCGGTCTCTGGCGACTCATGGACCGGATCGAGGAAATCCGGGCGGCGCAAATACTTATCGCCGTCGCGGGGATGGAAGGGGCCCTGTTCAGCGTGCTCGGCGGGCTGGTCTCAGCCCCGGTGATTGCCGTGCCGACCTCGGTCGGATACGGTGTCTCGAAGGGTGGCAGGGCCGCCTTGCGGTCCGCGCTCGCAACCTGCGCGCCGGGGGTCCTTGCGATGAACATCGACAACGGCTTCGGTGCCGCGGTATCGGCGGCGCGGATCCTCGGGGTGACTGCCGGCGGGGCGCCGGAGAACGGAATGGCGCGCGGCGGATAAGGGACGGCGGATGGCGGGCAAGGGCAAGGCCCCGGCGGAGGGAACCAAGCGGTCGCGCGGCGGGTCGGGCGCCGCCGTCAAGCTCGAGGATGTGGCCCGCCTGGCGGGCGTTTCCATCGCAACCGCCTCGCGCGTCATCAACAACCCCTCTACCGTCTCGCCCAAGACCCGCAGCCAGGTCGAGGATGCCATCGGCAAGCTTGGCTGGATCCCCCACGGCGCCGCGAAAGCGCTTGCAAGCATGCGCACCCGGACCGTCGGTGCCCTGATCCCCACGCTGGGTCACCAGTCCATTGCCGAGATGCTGGGCGCCCTGCAGCGGCAGCTGAGCGCCTCGGGCTACACCCTCATCCTCGGGCGGCCCGAGGTGGACGCGGATGCCGCCATCGACCAGGCCGCCAAGATGGTCCAGTCCGGCATCGAGGGTCTGATCCTGATGGGCGAGGACCATCCGCCGGGGCTGTTCGAGATGCTCCGCCGCCGGAACATGTTCTATGTCATCATCTATACCACCGGGAGCGGGGCGCACGACAACTGCATCGGCTTCGACAACCGCGCCTCGATGGCCGAGTTGGTCCGCTACCTCCTGGGCCTCGGGCATACCTCCTTCGGCGTCATCGCCCGGGATTACGAGCGCAACGACCGGATCCGGCACCGTGTCAACGCCATCCGCGAGACGCTGGCCGAAGAGGGGCTCGCGATCCGGCCCAAGCACTTCAAGGTCGTGCCGGACTGGTCGATCGAATACGGCCGCGAGGGAATGCGCGCGATCCTGCAGGAGGACGAGATGCCGACGGCGGTCATCTGCACCAACGACTACCTCGCCTTCGGAGCGACCGTCGAGGCGCGCAGCCAAGGCTTCCGCGTGCCCGATCAGATCAGCGTGACCGGCTTCGACGACATCGAACTCGCGGCCCATTCCGAGCCGCCCCTGACGACGGTGGCTGTGCCCGCGGCCGAGACCGGCGCCGCCATCGCCGATTTCGTCATCCGCGTGCTGGAGGAGGGCGACCTGACGCTCCCGCCACCGATGCAGACCCGGCTCGTGATCCGCGGCTCGACGGCGCCGCCGTCGGCTTAGGCGGCCTCAGGCGCTCTTCCATGTCGTCCAAGCCTCCTCGGTGAATTCGACACCGTGGCCCGGACGCTCGGGGACCAGTATGTGGCCATCCTCGACCTTCAGGTCATGGACCAGAATGTCGTCCATGAACGGATAGAATTCGAGCCAAGAGCTGCGCGGGGTCGCGGCGGCGAGGTGGATATGCAGCACGGTCATGAAATGCGGCGCCACGGCCAGGCCAAGGCCGTCGGCGAGTTCGGCGACCTTCAAGGCTTCGGTATAGCCCCCCACGAAACACAGGTCCGGCTGCAGGATGTCGAGGCAACCCCGGGTCGCGAAGTGAAAGAAGCTGCGGCGGGAATGGAAGTGCTCGCCCGCGGCGACGGCAATCGGCATCTCGGCCCGGAACCGCCTGTAGCCGTCGAGATCGTGGGCGTAGAGCGGTTCCTCGAACCAGTAGATGTCGTGCTCGACCAGCTTGCGGCCGAGGCTCAGGGCGGCTTCCAGACCCAGCCGTTCGTTCGCGTCGACCATTATCCGAGGGGTAGGGCCAAGCGCCTCCCGGACGGCGGCAAGGCGCCTTGGGTCTTCGGCAGGCTCGCGCCCGACCCGCACCTTCACGGCATTCAGTCCGTCGCGAATGTACTGGACCGACGTCTCCACCAGCTCGTCCATCGGAAGAACCGGACTGGCCTTGCCGCTGCCGTAGCAGGGCACCCGGTCCCGCACCTGCCCGAGAGCCTTGGCGATCGAGATGCCCTGAAGCCGGGCGTGCAGGTCCCATAGAGCGACGTCGATGGCGGCGATCGCCATGGATGAAATTCCGTGCCCGAGGCGGTGGGTGAAGTGGAACAATTCCCCGTTCAACACCCGTACTTCCATAGCCTCACGCTGCAGAACGCGTTCGAGAAGCACGTCGTCGAGCAGGGCCTTGATCGCGCGGCCGCCGCCGTAGTCGGATGTGAATGTCCAGCCGGTGCCCTGTTCTCCCGAGCTGTCGGTCAGCGTCACGCCGATCAGTTCGAATGCCTCGTCCGCCCGCTCTGCCGCCAGTCGGTTGGAAGGAAACCGCAGGATCCACGACTCTGCCTTGGTGATGGTCATGCCGGGTCTCCTGGCTCGAGGGCAATTGTTCTGGCGATATCGAAGGCCAGGGTGACGGTCTGACCGCGTTCTGCCCGCACCGGTGGCACGGTCTGGACCCGCAGGTCCTTGCCACCCGGCAGGTTGACGAAATAGTCGATGACACCGCCGGTGAAGACGACGTCGCGGACCGTGCCCGTGAGAACGTTGATCCCGTTTTCCGGGACCGGGAGTTCACCTGCCGCAATGGTGATCTCTGAGGGCCGGATCGAGACCGAGGTCCGTCCGCCGCGCGCATGGTCGAAACTTCCGCCGCCGGCCGCGAGCGTACCACCGCCGGGCAACCGACCCTCGATCCGATCCGCAGACACGGCGACATCGCGCAGGTCGATGATGTTGGTCAGGCCGATGAAGCCGGCAACAAAGGCGTTGCGGGGGGTGTCATAGATCTCGCGCGGAGCCCCTCTCTGGATGATCTTGCCGTCCTTCATCACGACGATCATGTCCGACAGCGCCAATGCCTCTTCCTGGCTATGGGTGACATAGACGCTGGTCATTCCGAGCTCCTGCTGAAGAGACCGGATCTCGAACCGCATCTGTTCGCGCAGGACCGCGTCGAGGTTGCTGAGCGGCTCATCGAACAGAAGAATCTCCGGCCGCGAGGCGATGGCCCGGGCCAGCGCGACCCGCTGCTGCTGTCCCCCGCTCAGCTGGCCGGGATAGCGGTCGGCATGGTCGGACATGTTCATCATGCCCAGCACTTCGGAAACGCGGGCTGCGATCTGTGCCGTGTCGTAGCCCTTCCGGCGCAGCCCGTAGCTGATGTTTCGGAACACCGTCATGTGCGGCCAGAGGGCGTAGGTCTGGAACACCATCCCCATCTCGCGCAGTTCCGGCCGGATGACACGGGCGCCGTCCGACAGGGTGTTGCCATGGCCGATGACCCTGCCGGAGGTGGGCGTTTCAAGTCCCGCGATGATCCGGAGGGTCGTCGTCTTCCCGCAGCCGCTCGGGCCGATGAGCGAGACCATCCGGCCCCTCGGTACGGACATGCTGATACCTCGAATGGCTTCGAAGCTGCCGTAATTCTTTCGGATATCGGTCAGTTCGAGACCTGGCGACGACGTGCCGCCAGGTTCCGTGTTCGGGGACTGCTCGGTCATCGGGTCAGTTGCTCATCGCCGCTTGGAATGCCTCGGTCTGGGCTTCTCGGTTCTCCGCGATCCAGGCCGAGTCGACGGGGACGATGTTGACGTCACTGACCGCCGTGCCATCGGGGAAGGCGTAGTCGATCTCGCTCAGGACCGGGGCGCATCCGAGGGCGTCAGGCATGATCGCCTGGGCGTCCGGGCTGACGATGAAATCGAGCCATGCCTGCGCGGCCTCCGGGTTGTCGGACTCTTCGAACATGGCGAACGAGGACACCTCGCCCGGCGATCCCTCGGTCGGCCAGACAAGGCTGGTGGGATCGCCCCTATTGGCGGACGTCTGCCCGTTGGCGAGCAGTTGTATCCCCAGCGGCCGCTCGCCCGCGGCGGTCAGGTCGCGGATCGTGCCATGCGACCCCTCGAGCCGGACGCCGTTGGCCTGGAGCTGCGTGAAGTAGTCCCAGTCGAACGCGTCCTGTCCGTTCTGAGGCAGGTACTGGGTGACGAACCAGAGAAAGGACTGGATGGACTGCGAGCTGGAGGGATCGGCCATCGCGATCTGGTTCTCCCACTCGGGCGCGGTCAGGTCCATCCAGGACGTCGGCGCGGCCTCTGCGTTGATCGCGTTGGTGTTGTACTGGATCAGATAGACGTTGACGCAGGCAGGAACGGAAACGCCCTCCGGATCGCGCAGTGACTCCCGGACCTCCGCGATCCCCTCGGGCTGGTATTCGGCGAAGGCGCCATGGTCGGCAGCCAGCGACGAAATCGACGCCTGGTTCAGGCCCACGACATCCGCCTGCGGCGCGTTGGCCCTCAATTCAAGCTCCAGCGTCGACAGCAGCTGCTCCCCGGGCTGGACCGAGACCTGGACTTCGACATCGGGATACTTCGCGTTGAAGCCCTCGATGAGGGCAGCCATGTGCTCGTCCGGGTAGGCGGAATAGATCTGGAGAGGGCCGTCCTGGGCCGATGCGGCCGCCGGCCCCAGCAGCGCCAACACGGCGACGCTTCCTGTCTTCAAGTTTCCGAGTTTCATTCCTGAGTCCTCCTCTTTCAGGGGTTAGTAGTCTGTGGGTTTCCTGCCGCTCCAGACCCCGGCCAATCCACGGGCGGCCAGTGCGGCCCCGAAGATCAGGGAGACGGTCACGAAGATCGAAATGCCGTAGGCGCAAGCCACCGCGAGGCCGCCGTTGCCGTTCCAGACGCTTAGCAGCGAGGTCGAGATGGTCTGGGTGTTGAAGCCGCGCAGGACGATGGATGCGCTGAGTTCCGGGATCGCCAGCACGAAGACCAGCAGGAACGTGTAGATGAAAGCCGGCAGGATGAGGGGAAGCGTTATCCTCAGGAGCGTCGCCAGTTCCCCCGCACCGAAGACGCGCGAGGCCTCCTCGAGCTCCGGGCCGACCTGGACGAGCGCTGACTGGCTGTTGCGGACACCCAGCGGGATGAACCGGGCCAGGTAGGCGAACAGGAGGATGATCGGCGTGCCGTAGAGCCCCAGGGACCGGAACGGCTCGTTCAGGTAGAGCACGATCAGCGCGAAGGCGAGCGCCGTGCCCGGGACGGCGAGCGGCAGGACCGAGATGTAGTCGAGCAGGCTGCGTCCGCGCTGCGATGTCCGAACGACGACATAGCCGACGATGACACCGAGAACCGAGACGATCGCCGCGCAGGCTGCGGCAAGTTGCAGACTGAGGAAGACGGCCTTGCGGATCGACCCGTCGGTCAGGATCGCGTCGAAGTTTGCAAGCGTCCAGTTCCCGGCCGAAAAGCCGTTGCCGATGCTCTTCATCAGGCTGACGGCGAGCATGGTGCCGTAGGGCAGCATGAGGGCCAGCATCACGTAGAGCAGCCCGAGGACGGTCAGGACATGGACCGCCGGGCCAAGGTCGAGGGTGCGGGGGGCGAAGGCCTTGCCCGAAATCGTCCGATACCGCTCGGCATGGCGAATGCCGAAGCGTTGCAGCATCAGGGCGATGATCGACATGCCGACAAGGACGGCGGAGGCGACCGAGGCCACGTCGAAATCGAGCCCGAGAAGCGCCTCGCGTATCGACACGGTCAGAACCGCAACCCCCAGCATTTCAGGCGGACCGTACATCGCGAGGCTGGTCGCGAAGGCTAGCAATGTGCCCGTCAGTATCGCCGGTCGCGCCAGCGGCAGGGTCACGGTGAAGATCGTGCGCCAGACATTGGCGCCTTTCAGCCGCGCCGCATCTTCGAGCGCGGGATCCATCGACCTGAAGGCCGGAACGAGGGCCAGGAACACGAAGGATACGCCGCTCGGCAGGGCGGTGAAGACCAGGCCCCAGAGCGTGAATATATCCAGCGGCCCGGTTTGGGTCCCGAGGCCGAGGATGTTTCTCAATGCCACGTTGGCATAGCCTGCGTTGGGCCCGGCCAGCAGGATATAGCCCATCGCCAGAAGGAACTCCGGGCTGATCAAGGCGAGGATCATCGTCACCCGGACGAGACCCTTGAAGCGCATCGAGGTGCGCGCGACGCCGAACGCCAGAACGGTCCCGATGATAGCGCTCAACACCGCGAGACCGCCGGCGACGAGCAGGCTGTTCCAGGTGGCCCGCAACATCGCGGCATCCCGGAAAAACTCCGCGTAAGAAGAGAATCCGGCCTCTTCCTCGATGAACGGCGTCAGGAAGATGATCGCGAAGGGAAGCAGGATCAGCCAGACCAGAAGGACGATCGATATCGCGTAGGCGGCCCGGCTCCAGACCGCGACCGTCCCGGACATGGACTGGGTTTGGGCCAGATTTGTCACGGCTCGGAGCCGAATCTTCCGGCCGAAGCGCCACGAGCCACCCGTCCCCCCGGATGGCAGAGCGCGACGAGCCTGTGCACATCGGGCGCATTCCGAAGCCTGTGAACCTCCGCGATCAGGTCGTCCGCCTGGTCCTGCGACATGACGCTGGACAGAAGGTCCCGCGCCTTGGCGTGCACCTCATTCAGGGTCATCGGGTTGTCCTTGCGGCCCCGGACCATCAGGCCCTCCCGCGACGTTAGCGTACCCTCGGCGGTATCCAGTTCCAGCCGCGCCTCGAAACGATCCTGTCCCTCCTCATGAGGCAGCAGGTCGATCCTCTCGGCCATCGCCCGGACACGGGGGTCACGAAGGCGGAGGTTGTCATGCGAGGCCGCGAAGGTGAGCTGACCGTCCAGCAAGGTCACTGCGAGGCAGTAGCGCAGATTGAGGTCCGCCATCCTGTTCTCGTCGCCGACGACGGCATACCAGTCTGGGTGATAGCGGACGCGCATCGCCGTCACCTCGTCCGGTCCGAGGCTGTGTTTGGCAAGCAGCGCCTCCAGGCCGGCGATCGGAGCGGCGATCGGAAATCCGACCGAGTACTTCTTGAGGTCTGTCTCGAGGATGCGGAACGTCTCGTAGCTCGGATTGAGCCGCGACAGATCGCAGTCGGCCGAAATCGCATCGAAGATGTTTCGATCCCGGGTGTCCAGCACATCCCCGTTTCCGGTGAACCCGCTCTCGACAAGAGCAGCCGCCCGGGTGCCGTTCGCGGCCGGCATTCCTGCGAAGACGTAACTCTTCAGGGTATGCGCGTCGTCGAGCCGCCATGTGGTCAGGCCCGAAGCTTCCTGAGCAAGGTAGTTGGTCAAGGTCCGGAACCGGTCCGGACCGAAGCCCAGCAGACCGCCCGCGGCGAACCCGGCCCCGAACAGGCCGGTATGTGCATGGCACGAGCGGGAGGACCGGGCGAAACTCATGGCCGGGGCGATGGTCTCTCCGAAACGGATGGTCACCTCATAGGCCATCCACATCGCCTGGAGTGCGGCCTGTCCGGATGCGCGCCGAGCCTCGGCGACGGAAAGGACCGCGGGCAGGATTGCGCAACCTGGATGCGTCTGGCTGGTCTCGTGGGAGTCGTCGGATTCGTCGGCATGAGCGGACATGCCGTTGGCGAGCGCCGCGTCAACCATCGACACCTTCACGTCCGTGCCGAGGACAGTGGCCTCTCCGCGTCCACCAACGCTCTGCACGTAGCGAAGGCCAGCCTTGCCAGCCTCCAGGGCCGAGCCCGAGACGATCGCGCAGAGGGAATCGAGAAAATGTATCTCGACCTTCTCGGTCACGTCCGGAGGGATGTCGCGCACCGCGGCGGTTGCGGCGAACGCATAGAGTTGCCGTCCACGCTCCGACTCCCGCGACAGGCCTGTCGATGCATCCAATTCCGGTCTCCCTCCAGTGTCCGGCGCCACCGCGAGGCTGAGCTTGGAGTCAGCGGCGCGAGTCAGCATACTGGGAATGTAAGCGCTTTCTTTAGCAAAGGCAATTGTGCGAGCTTGGCTGTGTCGAGGCGGTCGGACCCAGGAGTTAGGTCCTAAAACTTTGGATCATAATGGCAGCTGCACCTCGACGTACGAGAATTTCTAAACGATCCAGCGAAGAGGGAGCGCTTTCATGACTTCGAGGGCGTCACCCGGTTTCGACATCTGCGAGGTGGTGCGCCGCTTTCAAGCTTGCTAGAGGTTCGGCACCCGGCGACCGCAGCGCAGGAGCAGAGCCATGACCAAGCCCGACGTTCTCGTATTCACCTCCCTGCGGCCCAAGGCGATGGCCCAGCTCGAGGAGACCTACGTCCTGCATCGGCTCGACCTGGCCGAGGACAAG
>JAMWZF010000021.1:0-228 GCA_024304875.1 Paracoccaceae bacterium | reverse complement strand
GCATGCGCCGCCGTCGTCACCGGCGGACACGCGGCCCTGTCGCGGGCGGACCTGACGCATCTGCCGAACGTGGGCCTCGTCGCCTGCGTCTCGGCCGGCTACGACGCCATCGACGTCGCGGCGCTGAAGGAGGCGGGGATCGCCTTCACCAATACCTCCGACGCGCTCTGCGACGACGTGGCCGATACCGCGCTGATGCTGACCCTGGCCGCCCGGCGGCACCTGGTC
>JAMWZF010000209.1:5228-5706 GCA_024304875.1 Paracoccaceae bacterium | reverse complement strand
TGCCTGTCGTGCGGGGGTCACGCGGCGCCTGTCACTGCCGCTCGTAGGCGGCCTGCACGGTGGCGTCGGCGGCGTCCAGCGCCTCTTCCGGGGTCGCCGCGCCCGAGAGCACGTCGCCCATCAGGATCTGGATCGCGTTCGAGATCTCGGGGTAGATCGGCACCCCGGGCCGCGCCACGCCGTTGACCAGCGCCTCGGCGAAGACGGCGAACTCCTCTCCGGCGAAGGCATCGTATTCCTCGTACTGGGCGGCGGAGGTGGGCAACAGGCCCTGAAGCGCGTTGCTCTCTCCCGAATAGATCTCGCGGATCATCTCGGCGCAGAGCTGCACCACCTCGGGGTCCTCGGACATCGCGCCGATTGTCCAGCCGCCGGTGCCGGTGGCGCGGGCATCCTCGGTCGGGCCGGGGATGGGCGAGACGGCCCAGGCGGCGAAGTCCTCTTCCGGCAGGGTACCCCGCAGCTGGCCATACTGCCA
>JAMWZF010000209.1:0-5218 GCA_024304875.1 Paracoccaceae bacterium | reverse complement strand
CCCTCGTCATCGACCAGCTGGCCGCCCTGCGCCCAGAAGTGCGCCAGCCAGTCGAAAGTCGTGCCCTCCCAGCGGCCGCCGTTGAACAGAAGGCCCTCCTGCCCGGCCTCGACGCTCGCCAGCGCGGCGGCTTCCAGCTCTTCCCAGGTCTGCGGCGCGTCCGGCACCACGCGGGTGTCGCGGTAGAGCACGCGCAGGTCGGTGAACCACCACCAGGCCAGCAGGTCGCCCTCCTCGTTGGTCACGGCCTCCCGGACGAAGGGGAAGAGGTCGTTGATTTCCTCCTCGCTCCAGTGCTCGGTCATCGGGGTCAGCACGTCCGCGCTCTTGAACAGGGCCAGCTGCGAGGAGTCGATCATCGCGCAATCGGGACCGCGGCCGGCGCGGGCCTGTTCGAGCATCCGGGCCTGTTCCTGGCCGATGTTGTCGGTGGCGATCTGGGTCTCGATCTTCCAGTCCGGCCGGGCCTCGATGAAGTCGGTGAAGAGCGCCTCGAAAGCCTCGCGGGTGGCGTCGTCCGAAGAGTAGAGGTCATAGGCCGTCAGGCGGAAGGTCATCGTGTTGGGCGCGTCCGGCAGGCCGACACGGTCGCGGGTGATCAGGTCCTGCGCGGCAAGGCTGGCGGGGATGCCGAGGGCGCAGGCGGCGCCGACGGCGCCGAGGATGCGGTGAAAGCGATGGGTCATGAGATGCCTTTCGTGATGAGGTCTGGTCCCTCCGGGGAGGGCACGGTCAAGGGGGCGGAAGAAGAACCTTTCCGGTCGCGGGGTCGAAGACATGGGCCCGAATCGTGTCGAGGCGCAGGCGAACTTGCTCGCCCACCGTCAGCTCGGTCTCGGGCGGTACACGGCTGCGCAGGGGTGCGGCACATTCGGCGGCGAATTCCACGATGATCTCCTGTCCCAGGGGCTCCAGGCTTTCGACTCGGGCGGGCAAGCCCGCGCCGTCCCCAGCAAGCAATACGGCCTCGGGCCGGAGTCCGATCAATACCGGCCGTCCGGCGTCGGCCGCGGGGTAGGGCCGGGGCAGGTCCAGCGGGGTGCCATCGGCCAGTTCGACCCCCGTCGCCGTCAGCCGCGCGTCGATCAGGTTCATCGATGGCGTGCCGATGAACCGGGCGACGAAGAGGCTTTCGGGGTTGCGATAGATCTCCATCGGCGGGCCGGCCTGCACGATGCGCCCCTCGTTCATCACCACGACCCGGTCGGCCATCGTCATGGCCTCGGTCTGATCGTGGGTCACGTAGATCGTCGTGGTGGGCATGAGGGACTGCATCCGCTTGATCTCGGCCCGGGTGGCGATCCGCAACAGGGCGTCGAGGTTCGACAGCGGCTCGTCGAAGAGGAACAGTCGCGGCCGGCGCACCATCGCCCGCCCCATGGCGACGCGCTGGCGCTGGCCGCCGGAAAGGGCGGCGGGGCGGCGGTTCAGAAGCGGGGCGATGTCCAGCATCTCGGCCACCTCGCGCACGCGGTTGGCGACCTCGGGCCGGGGTACGCCGCGCCGCCGCAGGCCGAAGCCGATATTGGCCGCCACGCTCATGTGCGGGTAGAGCGCGTAGTCCTGGAACACCATCGCCAGGTCCCGCGCGCCGGGCGACAGGTCGTTCACCCGCTGCCCGCCGATCCGGATCTCGCCCGCGGTCTCGTCCTCGATTCCGGCGATCAGGCGCAGGGTGGTGGACTTGCCCGATCCGGAGGGGCCGACGATGACGACGAACTCCCGGTCCTCCACGTGCAGGGAAATGGAGTCGACGGCGCGGTGGCCGTTGCCGTAATCCTTGGACAGGTCGATGAGATCGAGATCCGCCATTCACCTCTTGCCCGGCCGGGAGTGCGAGGGCAGCGCCCCCGGGGCAGGGCCGATGCGATCCGCTGTCATCCTCTTGAAATACGTCGCGTCAGACCGAGTTCAACACAGGTGAGTGAGGACGACAATCTTCCCGACACGCAGTCGGACCCGCGCGGCATTGCCTACCGCGCGCTCCACCTTGCCGTTCCGGCCTGCCTGATCACCCTCGTCGTGATGGCGGTCGGCGCCGAGGCGGTCTGGGCGCGGCTGCGCACCGCGCGCTGGGGCTGGGTGGTGGCCGGGGCGGCCATGTGTTCGGTCCAGATCCTGCTATGTGCCCTGCGATGGCGACTGACGGCCGCACCTCTGGGCCTGCGGATCCCTGTGAAGGAGGCGATTGCGGAATATTACCTGTCCAGCCTGATCAACACGACCGTGCCCGGCGGGGTGGTCGGCGATGCCTGGCGGGCGGTGCGCAGCCGTGGGGCGGCGGGGCTCGAGCGGGCGGCACAGTCCGTCGTGATCGAGCGCATGGCCGGGCAGATCGCGCTCGGCGCCGTGCTTCTGCTGGGTCTCGCCGTCTCGGGGCGGCCGGGGCTGCAATGGATCGCCCTGGCCGTGATCGTCGTGCTGGTCACTCTCGCCCTCGGCCTCGCCATTGTCTCGCGCAGTCCCTTGCGTGCCCGTCTCGCCCACCTGATGCCGGCCATGGTGCGGCGCTTCGCCGGCGCCGTCCGCGACAGCTGGCGAGGCCCGGGCCCGGCAACGGCCCAAATCGGCCTGAGCGGCGCGATCGTGGCCGTGAACATCGCCGCCTTCCTCTGTGCGGCCCGGGCCACCGGCACGGTGATCGGCCTCGTCGACGCCATCCTCGTCGTTCCCCTGACCCTCTTCGCCATGGTCATCCCCCTGTCGGTTGCCGGCTGGGGCTACCGCGAAGGGGCCGCAGCCGCGGCCTTCCCTCTGATCGGCCTCTCCTCCGTCGCGGGCGTCAGCGCCAGCGTCGTCTTCGGCATCGTCGTCCTCCTGGCCGGACTGCCGGGTCTGGTGGTCGCCCTCCGCCACCACGGCTTCGCGTCGACCCCCCCGTCGCAGGGCGCTGCCGCGCCCTGACCGCCTGGGCCTGACGCGCCGGCAACGGAACTGCACCTGCGGTGGAGCGTTGATCCGCCAACAGGGGGAGCGGACCATGACATCCTTTCGCGCGCGCACGCTGACGAAACCGATCTTCAGATGGGCGAAGAAAGCCCTTCCGACCCTCTCCGAGACAGAGAGCGAGGCTCTGAACGCCGGCGAGGTCTGGTGGGAGGCGGAACTGTTCTCGGGCAATCCGGACTGGAAGAAGCTGAAAGCCGTCAAGCAGCCGCAGCTGTCGGAGGAGGAGCAGGCCTTCTTCGACGGTCCGGTGACCGACCTCTGCGCCATGATCGACGACTGGAAGATCAACCACGAGGACGGCGATTTGTCCCCCGAGGTCTGGGACTTCCTGCGCAAGCACAAGTTCTTCGGCATGATCATCGACAAGGATCACGGCGGCCTCGGCTTCTCGGCCTTCGCCCATTCCGAGATCGTCCGCTTCATCTCGACCCGCTCCGTCGCCGCCGCGGTGACCGTCATGGTCCCCAACTCCCTCGGCCCCGGCGAGCTCTTGCACCAGTTCGGCACCGAGGAGCAGAAGCACCATTGGCTCCCCCGCCTTGCCGACGGCCGCGAACTGCCCGCCTTCGGCCTGACCAGCGACGAGGCCGGATCGGACGCCGGCGCGATGGTGGACGAAGGGGTCGTCTGCAAGGGCCAGTGGAAGGGCGAGGAGGTGGTCGGTATCCGCCTCAACTGGGCCAAGCGCTACATCACCCTGTCGCCGGTCTGCACCGTTCTGGGCCTCGCCTTCAAGCTGCGGGACCCCGACGGCCTGATCGGCGGGACCGAGGATATCGGGATCACCTGCGCCCTCGTGCCCACCGACCTGCCGGGGGTCGAGACCGGGCGCCGGCATATCCCGTCCTCCACGATGTTCATGAACGGGCCGACGACCGGCAAGGATGTCTTCATTCCGCTGGATCACATCATCGGCGGGCAGGAGTACGCCGGGAAGGGCTGGATGATGCTGATGAGCGCGCTGGCCGCCGGGCGGGGCATCTCGCTTCCCTCGATGGGCTGCGCCGCCATCGCGCTCTCGGCCCATACCACCGGCGCCTATGCCCGCATCCGCGAACAGTTCGGCCTGCCCATCGGCAAGTTCGGCGGCGTGCAGGAACGGCTGGGCCGCCTTGCCGCCGACGCCTATTCGATGGACGCCGCTCGCCGGCTGACCTGCGCGGGGCTGGACGAGGGCCGGGCGCTGTCGGTGATCTCGGCGATCATGAAGGCCCACGCGACCTTCCGGATGCGCGAGGCGCTGAACGACGCGATGGACGTCCATTCCGGCAAGGCGGTGATCGACGGGCCGTCGAACTACCTGCTGCCGCTCTACCGCGCCGTGCCCATCGGGATCACGGTCGAAGGGGCGAACATCGTCACGCGCTCCCTCATCATCTTCGGACAGGGCGGCATCCGGGCGCATCCCCATATGCTGGACAACATGCTGGCCCTGCAGGAGGAGGACGAGGAGAAGTCGCTGGAGATGTTCGACAAGTCCTTCTGGGCCCATGTCGGACACAGCACGAAGACGGTCTTCCGCAGCTGGGGACGCGCCCTGACGAACGGCGCCTTCGCCCCCGCGCCTCACGCCGGGGCCGCCACCAGGATCTACCAGCGCCTCTCCCGCTGGTCCGCAGCCTACGCGCTGACCGCCGACATGCTGTTCCTCAGCCTCGGCGGCGCGCTCAAGCGCGAGGAGATGATCACCGGCCGGATGGGCGATGCCCTGTCCGAGATGTACATCCTCTCCGCCGCCCTGAAGCGGTGGGAGGACGAGGGGCGCCAGAAGGCGGACCTGCCGGTCCTGCGCTACGTGGCCGACGAGGCCTTCCACAACATCCAGACCGCGCTCGACGAGGTCACGACGAACCTGCCCGCCCGCTGGGCCGCCTGGGTCCTGCGCCTCTTCGCCATGCCCGGCCGGACCGAGCGGAAACCCGACGACCGGACCGTCGCCGCCTGCAGCGATCTGCTCTACGACGCCTCCGACGCCCGCAGCCGCATTACCGGCCGCCTGGCCGAGGGCTGCAACCGCGACGGCGTCGAACTGCTGAACGCCTGCTACGCCAAGGTGACCGAGATGGCGCCGGTGATGAAGCGTCTGCGCGAGGCGAAGAAGACCCCGCAGGAGGCGCTTGAGGCCGGCATCCTCAGCGATGCCGAAATGGCCGGGATCGAGGAGATGATGCGCCTGCGCGACGCGGTCATCGCCGTGGACGACTATTCGCCCGACGACTTCGCCGCGCTCTTCCCCTCCAATCCCGCGCCCGCCCATCCCCGTCAGGAG
>JAMWZF010000208.1 GCA_024304875.1 Paracoccaceae bacterium | reverse complement strand
ACAGGGTCAGTTTCGATCAGCTGGTCGGCATCGTGACGACCTCCGAAGGCGCGCCGCTGGACCTCGAGGTCTGGCGCGACGGGGAGATCGTGGACCTGACCCTGTCGCCGCGCCGGATGGACGAGCCTGCGGCGGACGGCGGCTTTCAGACCTACTATCGCATCGGCATCCAGGGCGGGTTTCTCTACGAGCTGCAGTCCGAACCCGTCGGCCTCGGCACCGCGCTGCGCGACGGGCTGGTGCAGGTGTGGGTCATCATCACATCGTCGCTCAACGGATTGTGGCACATCCTCTCGGGCGCGATCTCGACCTGCAACCTGAGCGGGCCGGTGGGCATCGCCGAGACCTCGGGTGCGATGGCCAGCCAGGGGACGACCAGCTTCATCTGGTTCATCGCGGTGCTGTCGACGGCGGTCGGCCTGCTTAACCTGTTTCCGATCCCGGTGCTGGACGGGGGACACCTGGTGTTCCACGCGTGGGAGGCCGTGACCGGCAAGGCGCCGTCCGAAGGCGCCCTGAAGGTGCTGATGGCGGCGGGCCTCTCGATCATCCTGACGCTGATGCTGTTTGCGCTGGCGAACGACCTGTTCCTCTGCCCCTGAGGCCCGGGCAGGCCCCCACGGCGAGACGGGCCGGGGCACACCCTGAAATCGCGCGCCGCGTGTCAAAATCCTGCCCCATTTCCCCGATACCCCATCGGAAACGCGGCTTTAGCCGCACCACGCAAGCTCGGAGACAGGGTCGATGCAGACCATTGCCAACGGATATCGCGGACTGTCGCTTCTGGCTCAACTCAACTGGGACCGGCTGCTTTATGGCGCGATGATCTGCGGCGCGCTCTGGGCCGGGGCCTACCTCGGAACGCTGGGGCTGAATTGAGCGGGGCGCAAGTTGCCCGTGCCTTTTGACAACTCGCGCGCTTGGCCCTAGACAAGCAGGAACGAGGGACGTCGAAAACAGGCAAAAAAAATGAGCAGACTGAGGGCAGGGGGACTCCCCCCCATCGCGCAACTGACCATCATCGCGCTGATCGGTCTGATCGTTCTGACATCGGCACTGCCGGGGCCCGCGCTGGCCCAGCAATTCCGGTTCACCAGCTTCCAGGTTGACGGCAACGGCCGGATCGAGGACGGAACTGTCGTGAACCTTGCCGGCATCGCTCCGGGCGAGGCCCTGACGGCCGGGCAGGTCAACGATGCCATACAGCGGATCCGGGACTCCGGCCTCTTCGAAAGCGTCGATGCCACGCCCCGCGGCAATACCCTGGTCATCACCGTCGTCGAGTATCCGACGATCAACCGGATCAACTTCGAGGGCAACGCCCGGTTGAGCGACGAAGACCTTGCCGCCGTCGTGCGCAGCGAGGAACGCCGGGTCTATTCGCCGACGCAGGCCGAACAAGACACGGCCGCGATCACCGAGGCCTATGCGCAGTCCGGCCGGATCAACGCGACCGTCACCCCGGCCATCATCCGGCGGAGCGACAACCGGGTCGACCTTGTCTTCGAGATCTTCGAGGGCGGCGTGACCGAGGTCGAGCGGATCTCCTTCGTCGGCAACCGCAGTTTCGGCGACGCCCGGCTGCGCCGTGTTCTCGAGACCAAGCAGGCCGGCCTGTTGCGCGTCGTCATCTCCCGGGACACCTTCGTCGCCGACCGGATCGAGTTCGACAAGCAGGTGCTGACCGACTTCTATCGCTCGCGCGGCTACGTCGATTTCGAGATCCTGAGCACCGACGTCACCCTGACGCGGGCCCGCGACGCCTATCTCATCACCTTCAACGTCGAGGAGGGGCAGCAATTCCGGCTCGCCGACGTCTCGGTCTCCTCCGAGATCGCGCAGGCCGACCCCGCCGTCTTCGAGCGGCTGGTGCGCGCCCGTGCGGGCCAGGTCTACTCGCCCACCCTCCTGGAGAGCGACATCAGCCGGATCGAGGCCGAGGCCCTGCGCCGCGGCATCAACTTCCTGCAGGTCGAGCCGCGGATCACCCGGAACGACCGCGATCTGACCCTGAACGTGGAATACGCGCTCGTGCCCGGGCAGCGCATCTTCATCGAGCGTATCGACATCGAGGGCAACAACACCACGCTCGACCGGGTCGTGCGCGACCAGTTCCGGGTGGTCGAGGGCGACCCCTTCAACCCGCGCCAGATCCGGGAGAGCGCCGAGCGCATCCGCGCCCTCGGCTACTTCGTCAACGCCGACGTGAACGCCCGCGAGGGCTCTGCCCCCGATCAGGTCGTCATCGACGTGGACGTGGAGGAGGCGCCGACCGGATCGCTGTCCTTCGGCGCCAACTTCAACGGCGATGTCGGCCTGTCGCTCTTCGCCACCTTCCGCGAGCGCAACTTCCTCGGTCGCGGCCAGCAGCTCAGCGCCCAGATCTCGACCGCGGAGACGAACCGGGTGCTCGAGTTCTCGTTCACCGAGCCGCGGCTTCTGGGCCGCGACGTGGCCTTCGGCTTCGGCCTCGAATACGGCACCACGGACAACGAGAATGCGAACTACGACACCGAACGTTTCCGCGTGCGCCCCTCGCTGACCTTCCCCGTCAGCGAGAACGGCCGGCTCCAGGTCTTCTACGCCTACGATTCGACCGACCTGTCCGATCCCAGCCCGAACCTCGGCGACATCATCACCGAAGAGGTCGGGGAGGGGCGCGTCGCGCGCAACTCCCTGGGCTACCAGTATTCCTTCGACAACCGCCGTTCGGGACTGGAGCGGAGCACGTCCTACGTCCTGCGCTTCGGTCAGGAGTTCGGGTTCGGCGACAGCGAGTTCATCAAGACCTCGGCGCTGGCCGCGGCCGAGACCCGTGTCCTCAACGAGGAACTGACCCTGCGTGCCACCGTCGAGGGCGGGCATCTGGAATTCTCGGACGGCTTCGGCCGGGTGACGGACCGGTATTTCCTGGGCTCGCGCCTGATGCGCGGTTTCGACCCCGGCGGCATCGGCCCGCGCGAGTGCAGCGCCGACTGCGGCACGGTCAACGATGCCCTTGGCGGCAACTCCTACGCCGTCGCCCGGCTCGAGGCCGAGTTCCCCCTCGGTCTTCCCGAGGAATACGGCATCACCGGCGGCGCCTTCGTCGACTACGGCTCGGTCTGGGACGTCGGCCGCACCTCCGCCACCAACGAGGTGCTCTACGACGACTTCACCCCGCGCACTGTCGTCGGCCTGTCGATCTTCTGGACCACGCCGATCGGCCCGCTTCGGTTCAACTTCACCGAGGCCGTGGACGCGCAGGAATACGACGAGCCGAACAACTTCGACATCACGATCTCCACGAGCTTCTGATGTTACGCGCCGTCGCCGTCTGCATCGCCCTGGGCCTGGCGGGCCTGGGCGCCGGAGGGGCAACTGCACAGGACGAGTTGAACATGGGGACGCCGCCGAGCGGTCCCGTGCGTTCGCCGGTGCTGACGATAGACCCGGACGTTCTGTTTCAGGAGAGCCTCTTCGGCCAGCGCGTCATGGCGCAGGTCGAGGAGGAGACCGCCGCCTTCGCCACCGAGAACCGGCGCATCGAACAGGCCCTGACCGAGGAAGAGCAGAACCTGACCACCCGCCGACCGACGATGGACGTGGAGGCCTTTCGTGCCGCCGCCGCGGCCTTCGACGACCGGGTTCAGGCCATCCGCCAGGCCCGCGACGCCAAGGAGCGCTCCCTCGAGCGGATCGAGATAGAGGGCCGCGACAGGTTCCTCACCGCCGCCCAGCCGGTCCTTGGCCGGCTGATGCTGGAACGGGGCGCCGCCGTGATCCTGGACCGGCGGAGCGTGTTCCTCGGTTTCGGCGCCATCGACGTGACCGAGGAGGCGCTCGAGGCGATAGATGCCGAGATCGGCGACGGCTCGAGCCTTGGCGCGGGCGATGCGGACACGGGTCCGGACCTCGAGCCGGTGCCGGGTTCGGAGCCCGATCCGGAGCCGGCGACCGGCGCCGGACCCGACCTCGGACCCGGGGCCGCCCCGGCGGAGTGACCTTGCCGCCTCTGGCCCCGCTTGCTAGGGCAGGCCAGACGCAAGGAGTTGCCCATGACCGAGCCCCGGACCGTAGCGGATATCCACCTGATCCAGAAGATCCTCCCGCACCGTTACCCATTCCTGCTTGTCGACCGGGTGGTCGATATCGACGGCACCACATCGGCGACGGGCATCAAGAACGTCACCATGAACGAGCCCCACTTCCAGGGCCACTTCCCCGGTCAGCCGATCATGCCGGGCGTGACGATCATCGAGGCGATGGCACAGACCGCGGCGGTGATGATCGGCACGACCCTCGACCTCACCGACGGGAACCTCCTGATCTACTTCATGGGCATCGACGGCGCCAAGTTCCGCCGCAAGGTGATCCCCGGCGACCAGCTGCTGATGAAGGTGCAGACCCTGCGCGGCAAGCCCGGCGGCAAGGTCTGGCGCTTCTCGGGCGTGGCCACCGTGGATGGCGAGATGGCGGCCGAGTGCGAGTTCACCGCGATGACGGACAGCCGCGCAGGATGAGCGTCGAGATCCACCCCAGCGCCGTGGTGGACCCCGGCGCCGTCCTCGGGGAAGGTGTCCGCATCGGGCCCTTCTGCGTGGTCGGTGCCGATGTCGCGTTGGACGCGGGGGTGGTGCTGAAGTCCCACGTCGTCGTCGCCGGCGACACCCGGATCGGGGAGGGCACGGTCGTCTTTCCCTTCTCGGTGATCGGAGAGATCCCCCAGGACCTCAAGTACGGCGGCGAGAAGACGCGTCTGCGCATCGGCGCCCGCAACCGCATCCGCGAGCATGTCACCATGAACCTCGGCACCGTGGCCGGCGGCGGCGAGACCCGCATCGGCGACGACGGTCTCTTCATGGCCGGGTGCCACATCGCCCATGATGCCCAGGTCGGCGACCGGGTGATCGTGGTCAACCAGTCCGCCGTCGCCGGCCACTGCGTGATCGAGGACGACGTGATCATCGGCGGCCTCTGCGGCATCCACCAGTGGGTCCGGATCGGGCAGGGGGCGATCATCGGTGCCGTCACCATGGTGACGGCGGACGTGCTGCCGCACGGTCTGGTGCAGGGCCCCCGGGGCAAGCTGGACGGGCTGAACCTCGTGGGGCTGAAGCGCAAGGGCGTCTCCCGCGCCGACATCACGGCCCTCCGCGCCGCCTTCCAGGCGCTGCGCGACGGCGAGGGCAGCTTCGTCGAGCGCGCCCGGCGGCTCGAGGCCGAGAGCCAGTCGGACTACGTCTCCGAGATGGTGGCCTTCATCCTCGGCGACACCGACCGCAACTTCCTGACGCCGGGATGACCCTGGCCCTCATTGCGGGGAGGGGCGGTCTGCCGCCGCACCTGGTTGGCGTGCTGGAGCCGAAAGGCGAGGTGCCGGTGATCTGCGAGATGGAGGGCTTCGCCTCGGAGGTCGATCCGGGCCTGCCGCGGCTGTCGTTCCGGCTCGAGACCCTCGGCACCTTCCTCGACACCCTCTCCGAGATCGGCGTGTCCCGTGTCTGCATGGCCGGTGCGATGCGCCGACCCGAGATCAACCCTGCCGCGATCGACGCCCGCACGGCGCCTCTCATGGAGCGCCTCGTCGAGGGGCTCGCCAAGGGCGACGACGGCACCCTGCGCACCTTCGTCGCGCTGTTCGAGGATCGGGGGATCGAGGTCCTCGGCGCGGCGGACATCGCCCCGGACCTTCTGCCGCCGGATGGCGTGCTGACCCATGCCGTCC
>JAMWZF010000207.1 GCA_024304875.1 Paracoccaceae bacterium | reverse complement strand
GGCCGGCGCCGCCATCGCGTCCCGGCGCGGCAAGGGACCGCTCACGGTCCTGACCGGCTTTCACACCCGCGCTGCCGATCTCGGTCTCGGCCTCGCCCTGCGGGACTACGATTTCACCGATCACAAGACCGCCGAGGCGGCCGAGCGCGCGCCGGTCACCCTGATGTGCAACGACCCCGAGGCCGTCGCCGCCGAGGCCGCGCCGATGGCCGCGCTTGCCGAGGGCATCTTCTTCACCCGCGACCTTGTGAACGCGCCCGCCAACGTGCTGACCACCACCGACTTCGCCGCCCGCCTCGCCGCGATGCAGGAGCTTGGCCTCGAGGTCACCATCCTCGAGGAGGACGAGCTGGAAAGGCTGGGGATGCGGACCCTCCTCGCCGTGGGCATGGGGTCCGAGTCGCCCTCCAAGGTCGTGGTGATGGAATGGAAGGGCGGCGGAGAGGCCGCCCCCCTGGCCCTCGTCGGCAAGGGCGTCGTCTTCGACACCGGCGGCATCTCGATCAAGCCCGCCGCCGGCATGGAGGACATGACGATGGACATGGGCGGCGCGGGCGTCGTCTCGGGCGTCATGCGCACGCTTGCGCTCCGGAAGGCCAGGGCGAACGTCGTCGGCCTCGTCGGCCTGGTCGAGAACATGCCCGACGGCCGCGCCCAGCGCCCCGGCGACGTGGTGCGCTCCATGAAGGGCGACACCGTCGAGGTCATCAACACCGACGCCGAGGGGCGGCTGGTGCTGGCCGACGTGCTCTGGCACGCGCAGGAGGCCTACAAGCCCGCCGCCATCGTCGACCTCGCCACCCTGACCGGCGCGATGGTCGTGGCGCTGGGGCACGAGAACGCGGGCGTCTTCTCGAACGACGACGACTTCTGCGGCGCCCTGCTCAAGGCCGCCGGGGCGGAGGGCGAGGGCGCCTGGCGGATGCCGATGGGCGCGGCCTACGACAAGCTGCTGGAGAGCCGGGTCGCCGACATGAAGAACGTCGGCCCCCGCTGGGGCGGCGCGATCACCGCGGCCCAGTTCCTCGGCCGCTTCGTGAAGGAGGGCACGCCCTGGTGCCATATCGACATCGCGGGCGTCGCCTCGTCCTCCACAGGCACCGACCTGGCCCCCAAGGGTGCGACCGGCTGGGGCGTCATGGCCCTCGACCGGCTGGTCCGGGACCGCTTCGAAGGCTGACGGTTTGGGGGCGGTCTACTTCTACCACCTGACGCGGGACAGCGCCGAGAACACGGCGCGCGTCCTCCTCGCCCGCTCGCTGGAGCAGGGCTGGCGGGTGGAGCTGCGCTGCCCCGATGCCGATGCCGCCGACCGGCTGGACCAGCAGCTCTGGCTGGGGCCGGAGGAGGGGTTCCTGCCGCACGGGCGGGCCGGAGGAGAACACGACGCGCTTCAGCCGGTCCTGCTGACCGTGCCGGGGCAGGGGAGCGCGGGGACGACGGCGCTGATGAGCGTCGGCGGGGCCGAGGTGGACCCCGGCGAGGCTGCGGCGCTGGAGAGGGTCTTCATCCTCTTCGACGGGCACGACGACCAGGCCGTGTCGCACGCCCGCAGCCAGTGGAAGGCAATGTCGGGCGCCGGCTGCGCCGCGAAGTACTGGAGCCAGGAAGGCGGCAAGTGGGAGATGAAGGCCGAGACCGGCTGAAGCCTGCCGCCGGTGGCCCGAAGGAATTAACTATTTATCAATACCTTACCCGCGGATAAGGGTGCCCGCGGATAAGGCCGGTCACCGCGTCAGGATCAGCTCTTCGTTCCGTATCTCGATGCTCTCGAACCGGCGCAGGTAGCCCATCCCGAGCAGCGATCCGAAGAGGTCCCCGTCGTTCACCACCGCCCGCACGTCCCGGTCGACCATCTGGCCGAGGCGCACTTCCTCGAGCCAGACCGGCGCGGTGCGCACCTGGCCGTTCGCCGTCAGGGCGGTGCCGATGAAGTCCAGCCCGGCGGTGTCGATCCCGGCGGCCTGCGCATCCTCGCGGGTCAGCACCATCTCGGAGGCGCCGGTGTCCACGACGAACTCCACCGGAACCCCGTTCAGCTCCAGCGTCAGGTAGTAATGCCCGTCGAAGCTCTGCGGCACCGCGATCCGCCCCTCGGACAGGACCGACTGGCGCGGGCTCAGGTCGCGGCGGATGTCCTGCCAGAGGCCGGCCACGGCGATGGCGCCGACGAAGATCAGCGTCCAGGCCGCGGCCTGCTGCAGCGTCTTGCCGAGCTTCTGGGTGTTCTGGGTGAAAAACCACCCGGCAAGGGCGGCTCCGAGCAGGCCAAGGTAGGCAATCTGGGCGATCTGGTCTCCGGTCATGCCCAAGATATGGGGCCTAGGCGGCGAAACCGAAAGAGCGAAGACCGTCGAGGATGAACTGCACCGCCAAAGCGGCCAGCAGCATGCCGAGAAGCCGGGTGACCACCACGATGCCCGTCCGCCCCAGCGCCCGCTCGATCGGCGGGGCGGCGAGGAAGAAGAGGAAGACCACGAGGATCACAGACAGCATGACACCGATGATGGCCAGGAACTCGGGCGTGCCGTCCGTGTTGCCCGTCAGCAGGATCATCGTCGCGATGGCGCCGGGGCCGGAAATCAGCGGGATGGCGAGGGGAAAGACCGAGGGGTCGTCGGTGTGGTCCTCGTCCTCCGCCGTGTCCTCCCGCCGGCGGGTGCGCCGTTCGAACAACATGTCGAGGGCGGTCAGGAAGAGAAGGACCCCGCCCGCGATGCGGAAGGCGGGCATGGAGATGCCGATGGCCTCCAGCAGCGCCTCGCCGCCGAGGGTGAAGGCGAGCAGGATCAGCGTCGCGATGATGCAGGCCCGGATCGCCAGCGCCCGGCGCTTCTGCGTGGTCATGCCCGCCGTCAGGGCGACGAAGATCGGGGTCAGGCCGATGGGGTCGATGATCACGAAGAGCGTCGTGAAGGCGGTGATGAGGGCGGGCCAGTCCATCACAGCACCTTATGCATGACATGCAGCGCGATGTCGCCGTGCTCGGGGTGACGAAAGGTGCCGGGGACGGTGCCGACGATTCGAAACCCGAAGGACTGGTAAAGCGGGATGGCCGGATTCACCTCGGTCACCGCGTTGAAGACCACGGCCCTGAACCCCTGCGCCCGGCCCCAGTTAAGCGAATCTTCCACCAGCGCCCGCCCGACGCCCTTGCCCCGCGCGGCGGCGGCGACCATGTAGCTGGCGTTCATCACGTGGTCGCCGGGGCCCTGCCGGTTGGCCGACAGGTGGGAGGTGCCGAGGACCGTGCCCTCCGCCACCGCCACCCGGGTGCCGTCCGGCGCGCCGGGGAACCACCAGGCGCGGGCCTCGGCTTCGGCCATGTCGGGCGGCATGGTGTAGGTGTCGGCGGCGCGCAGGACGTCCCGGACGATGGGCCAGAGCGCGGGCCAGTCCGTCGCCTCGGCCTCGCGGATCGCCACCCCGGTCATCCCGCCTCGGCCCTGTCGAGCTTTTCCTGCGCCGAAACCCAGAGCGCCTCGGCCCGCTCCAGCCCCTCCATCACCTCGGCGTATTTCTTGTTCCAGGTCGCCAGTTCCCCGGCGCGGCCGTCCTCGTAGAGCGCGGGGTCGGCCAGCTTCTTCGCCAGCTTCTCGCGCATCTCCTCGATCTTGGTCACGCGGGCCTCGCTCTTGCGGACTTCCGACCTGAGGGCCTGGATCTCGCCGTGGCTGGCGCGCCTGGGTTTTCCCTTCGGTTTCTGAGGCTTGGAGGACTGGTCCTGCCCCAGGAGCATCTTTCGGTAGTCCTCCAGGTCGCCATCGTAGGGCGTCACCCGCCCGTCCTTGACCAGCCAGAGCCGGTCGGCCACCAGCGACAACAGGTGCATGTCGTGGCTGACGAGGATCACCGCGCCGGTGTAGGCCGTCAGCGCCTCGACCAGCGCCTCGCGGCTCTCGATGTCGAGGTGGTTGGTCGGCTCGTCGAGGATCAGGATATGCGGCGCCTCGAGCGTGGCGAGCAGCAGCGACAGCCGCGCCTTCTGCCCGCCCGAGAGGCGGCCGACCTCGGTTTCCGCCTGCGCCGCCTGAAGCCCGAAGCCCGCCAGCCGGGCGCGGTGCCGGCCCGGCGCCTCGTCCGGTTTCATCCGGCGGAGGTGATCGAGCGGCGTCTCCTCCACGCGCAACTCGTCCACCTGGTGCTGGGCGAAATAGCCGATGCGCAGCTTGTTCGTCCGCTCCACCCGGCCCTTCATCGGCTCCAGCTTCTGCGCCAGCAGTTTCGACAGGGTCGACTTGCCTTCGCCGTTTCGGCCGAGAAGCGCGATGCGGTCGTCCTGGTCGATGCGCAGGGTCAGCCGGTCGAGCACGGGGGTGTCCGTGTAGCCCACCGCCGCGCCGTCCATGTTCACGATGGGGGGCGAGAGCTCTTCCGGCTCGGGGAAGGTGAAGGCGCGCAGGGCGGCCTCCTGCGGGGTGGAGGTCAGCTTGATCCGCTCGATCATCTTCAGGCGGGACTGGGCCTGAACGGCCTTCGACGCCTTGGCGCGGAAGCGGTCGACGAAGCTTTGGAGGTGCGCGATCCGATCCTTCGCCTTGGCGTTCTCGGCCTCGGCCTGGGCGATGCGGGCGGCGCGCTGCTCTGCGAACTTGTCGTAGGGCGTGCCGTAGTATGTGAGCTTGCGGTCCTCGAGGTGGAGGATGCCGCCGACCGCGCGGTTGAGCAGGCCCCGGTCGTGGGAGACGATCAGGACGGTGTGCGGGTAGCGGGCGAGGTAGTTCTCCAGCCAGAGCGCACCTTCGAGGTCGAGGTAGTTGGTCGGCTCGTCCAGCAGCAGGAGGTCGGGGGCGGAGAAGAGCACCGCCGCGAGGGCGACGCGCATCCGCCAGCCGCCGGAGAAGGCCGAGCAGGGCATCAGCTGTTCGTCCGGCTCGAACCCGAGGCCGCGCAGGATCGTCGCCGCCCGCGCCTCGGCGGACCAGGCGTCGATGTCGGCCAGCCGGGTCTGGATCTCGGCGATGCGGGCGGGGTCGGTCGCCTCCTCGGCCATCAGCGCGGCGCGCTCGGTGTCGGCGGCCAGCACCGTGTCGATGAGCGATACCTCGTTGCCCGGCACCTCCTGTGCGACGCCGCCGATGCGGGCGCCCTTGGGCAGCTCGATGTAGCCCGACTCGAGCGTCAGTTCGCCCCGGATCAGGCGAAACAGGGTGGTCTTGCCGGTGCCGTTGCGGCCGACCACGCCGACCTTGTGCCCGGTGGGGATCACGGCCGAGGCGTGGTCGATCAGGGGACGGCCCTCGACCGAGTAGGATATGTCGTGCAGGCGCAGCATGGCGGCGCTCTAGCAGAGGCGCAGGCCGCATGCTAGCGCAGCGATGATGACCCGCACGCCCCCTCACATCGGCACCCTGATCGCGATGACCGCCCTGTCGGTTCTGTCGCTGAACATGTTCCTGCCGGCGCTGCCCGCGATGCAGGTGGAGTTCGGGGTGAGCGAGGCGGTCATGGGCCTCGCCATCTCGGGCTACATGGCGGCGGCGGCGGTTCTGCAGCTGGGCCTCGGGCCTTTGTCGGACCGGGTGGGGCGGCGGCCGGTGGTGCTTGGCCTCTTCACGATCTTCACGGCTGCGTCGCTGGCCGGGCTGCTGGCCCAGTCCATCATGGTCTTCCTCGCCGCCCGCCTCGTGCAGGCGGTGGCCGTGGGCGGCGGGGTGCTGGCGCAGGCGGCGGTGCGGGACATGCACGACGGGCCGGAGGCGGCGGCACG
>JAMWZF010000206.1 GCA_024304875.1 Paracoccaceae bacterium | reverse complement strand
CGGCGGCTACGGCCGGGCCGAAATGGCGCCCCATTCCGACGTCGACCTTCTGTTCCTCACTCCCTACAAGATCACCCCCTGGGCCGAGAGCGCGATCGAAACGATGCTCTACATGCTCTGGGACCTGAAGCTGAAGGTTGGCCACGCCAGCCGGACGGTCAAGGACTGCCTGCGCCTCGGCCGCGATGACATGACGATCCGGACTTCCCTGCTCGAGATGCGCCACCTCGCAGGGGACGCCGACCTCGCCACCGAGCTGACCCGCCGCCTCAAGTCGGACCTCTTCGCGGGCACCGAGGCCGAGTTCATCGAGGCCAAGCTGGAGGAGCGCGCCGAACGGCACCGCAAGCAGGGCGGCCAGCGCTACGTCGTCGAGCCCAACGTGAAGGAGGGCAAGGGCGGCCTGCGCGACCTGCAATCGCTCTACTGGATCGCCCGCTACGTCCACCACAAGGACCGGGTGATCGACCTCGTCGACATCGGCGTCTTCCGCCCCGACGAGCTGGACGTCTTCCGCGCCGCCGAGGCCTTTCTCCTGGCCGTGCGCTGCCACCTGCACCTCTTGACCGACCGGGCGCAGGACCAGCTGACCTTCGACATGCAGGTCGAGGTGGCCGAGCGGCTGGGCTACGAGGACAAGGCCGGGCGGCGCGGGGTGGAGCATTTCATGCAGGCCTACTTCCGCCATGCCACCCGGGTGGGCGAGCTGACGCGGATCATGCTGACCGACCTCGAGGCGCGGCACACCAAGTCCGAGCCGATGCTGACGCGTCTGCTCGGCCGCCGCAAGAAGGCCAAGCCGCCCTACGCGATCCTGCAGAACCGGCTGACGGTGGACGACGTCGAGGCCTTCCTCGCCGATCCGATCAATCTGATCCGCATCTTCGAGGAGGCCCTGCGCACCGGCACTCTGCTGCACCCCGATGCGATGCGCCTGCTCTCGGCCAACCTCAAGCGGGTGGACAAGGCGACGCGCGAGAGCCCGGAGGCGAACCGGATCTTCTTCGACACCCTGCTGAAACACGGCAATCCCGAACGGGCGCTGCGCCGGATGAACGAGCTGGGCATGCTGGGCGCCTTCATCCCGGAGTTCGAACCGATCGTGGCGATGATGCAGTTCAACATGTACCACCACTACACGGTGGACGAACACACCATCCAGTGCATCAGCCACCTCAGCAGGATCGAGCGGGAGGAGCTGACCGAGGAGCTTCCGATCGCGTCGAAGATCCTGAAGTCCGGGGTCAACCGCAAGCTGCTCTACGCCGCCGTCCTCTTGCACGACATCGGCAAGGGCCGGCCCGAGGATCATTCGGTCGTCGGCGCCCGCATCACTCGCAGCATCGCCCCCCGGTTCGGCTTCAAGAAGAAGGAGGTCGAGACGCTGGAGTGGCTGGTGCGCTATCACCTGCTGATGTCCGACATGGCCCAGAAGCGGGACATCGCGGATCCGCGCACCGTGCGCGACTTCGCCAAGGCGGTGAAGACCAAGGAGCGGCTGGACCTGCTCTGCGTCCTGACCGTCTGCGACATCCGCGGCGTCGGCCCCGGGGTCTGGAACAACTGGAAGGCGGCACTGATCCGGGCGCTCTACCGGCAGACCCGCAACGCGCTCGAGAACGGTCTCGAGGCGCTGAACCGCGAGGAGCGGGGGGCCGAGGCCAAGCGGAACCTGCGCGCCGCCCTGTCGGACTGGCCGCAGAAGGACATCCGGGCCGAGACCGCCCGCCACTACGACCCCTACTGGCAGGGCCTGCACGTCACCGCCCACGTCGATTTCGCCCACCTCCTGCGCGGCATCGGCAACGAGGAGATCCGGATCGACCTGACGCCGGACCACGACCGGGACGCGACCCGCGTCTGCTTTGCCATGGCGGACCATCCCGGCATCTTCAGCCGGATGTGCGGGGCGCTGACCCTGGTGGGCGCCAACGTGGTGGACGCGCGCACCTTCACCACCAAGGACGGCTTTGCCACCGCGGCCTTCTGGGTGCAGGACGGCGAGGGCCATCCCTACGACGAGAACCGCCTGCCGCGCCTGCGCCGGATGATCGAACGCACCCTTCAGGGCGAGGTCCGCCCGCGCGAGGAGTTCGCCGACCGCGACAAGTTGAAGAAACGCGAGCGCGCCTTCCGCGTGCCGACCAACATCAGCTGGGACAACGACGGGTCGGACATCTACACCATCGTCGAGGTGGACACCCGCGACCGCCCGGGCCTCCTGCACGACCTGACCCGGACGCTGGCGAATGCCAACGTCTACATCGCCTCCGCCGTCATCGCGACCTACGGCGAGCAGGTGGTGGATACCTTCTACGTCAAGGACATGTTCGGCCTGAAGTTCTACAGCGAGGCCAAGCAGAAGACCCTGGAGGACCGCCTCCGCCGCGCCATCGAGGCCGGGGCCGAGCGCGCGCGCAGCTGACGGCGCGGCGGGGCAAGTGCCGCCGTTCGGGCACCCGCGCCATCCCGGCACCAGCGTCCCCGACGGACCGGGAAGTGCGTTTATTTGCCAGAATGAAGGGAGGAGCGCGCGCCCTCGAGAAGACGGCTCCCCTGCTTCATTCTGGCCCAAAAACGCATCTGCCCGATGCGCCCGGGTGACCGGGCCCGGTGTCATGCGCGGGCAAGGCGTGGCGCGGCCCGCCGCCCTGCTCCGTCAGATGTCGATCTCGGCCCAGATCAGGTGGTGGTCCGAGGCGGCGTGATGCGGGGCGGTGAGTTCGGGATAGACCTCCCACCGGGGCGGGCGCGAGCCGGGCCAGGCGCCCTTGCGGAACAGGCCGCCGCGCTGCACCCGGTCCCAGAGGGCGGGCGAGAGCAGGAGGTAGTCGATCTTGTCGCCGTCGTTTCCCAGGCCGATGGTGCCGATCCCGCGGTTGCCGTTGTCCACCTCGAACTCGACTTCGGTGAAGGCGGGATGGTCCGAGACGTCCCGGAGGTCCGTGCCGCCGAGGAGCGGCGCCAGCTCCTCGCTGTCCGGCGTGTCGTTGAGGTCGCCGAGGACGGCGACGAAGTCCTGCCCCTCGGCGCGGAGACGATGGTAGTAATCCCGCACCGCCTCGGCCTGGGCGCGGCGCTTGGCCCGCGAGGACGGATCGTTGCCTCCGTACTTGGACTTGAAGTGGTTACCAAGCAGCATGACCGTCCGGCCAGAGGGCGTCGTCACCTCGTATTCCGGGCAATCGCGCGAGAAGATCGGGAAGCCGTCGGGTTTCACCGCGTCGGCGTGGCTGCGCACCCGCTCGATGGGATAGCCGGCGCGGGTCGCGAGCCCGACGTCGATGCCGCGGCTGTCGTTGCCGTCGACCAGCATCAGGTGCGGGTAGGTCTCGGGCAGGGCGAGCTTCTCGGCCATGCGCTGCTGGAACATCTTGAGGACCGGCCGGCTCTCCGCCTCGATCAGGACGATCACGTCGGCGCCCACATCGAAGATGCAGCGGGCGGTCAGCAGGATAGCGGTCTCGTCCACCGCCTCTGTCTTGAGTTCGACCCATCCGATCCAGTCGTTCCGGCCCTCCGCCACGATCTCGCGCCGTTTGGTGCGGTCGCGCGGGCGGGCGATGATCCGGCCCCGGATCTTGCGGAGGATCACGAAGGACCCCTCGTTGTCGTTGAGGATCCCGAGGGTCTCCATCAACTCCAGCATCCGGGCCTTGTCGGCGGCGGCGTAGACCTCCTGCTCGAAGAGCTTGGAGAGCTCGGCATGGGCGTCCAGCACGCCTTGGTGCGCGCCGGTGTCGTCGTTGAAGACCTTGGCGCGGTCGAAGAGGTTCTCGACATTGAAGGCGGCGATCTTCATGGGCGGTCCCTCCCGGCTGGTCCCATCTGACCCCGGCAGCTTACCATGGCGATGACGCGGGGTCGGGTCAGGGTTTCCCGCCCCGCCCTGCACGGGATCTCAGCCAATGCCGCCTTCCCCCGGAGGCCCAAACCGGCTAGGCCATCCGGAAAACCAGAGCAGTGCCCCATGCGACCTGTCCGCCTCATCTCCGGCTTCCTCACCGTCGGCCTCTGGACCTTGATGAGCCGGGTCCTCGGCTTTGCACGCGACATCCTGATCGCCGCCTTCCTGGGATCCGGGCCGGTGGCCGAAGCCTTCCTTGTCGCCTTCGCCCTGCCGAACATGTTCCGCCGGTTCTTTGCCGAGGGGGCGTTCAACATGGCCTTCGTGCCCATGTTCTCCAAGAAGCTGGAGGGCGGCGAGGGGGCGGAGGACTTCGCCAGGCAGGCCATGTCCGGGCTGGCGACCGTGCTGGTCGTCTTCACCGTCGTTGCGGTGATCGCGATGCCCTGGCTGGTCTTCGCCATGGCCTCGGGTTTCGTGGGGGACGAGAGGTTCGATCTTGCCGTCCTCTACGGCCGGATCGCCTTCCCCTATATCCTGTTCATCTCGCTGGCAGCGCTTTTATCGGGGGTGCTGAACGCCGCCGGGCGCTTCGTGGCGGCGGCGGCCGCGCCGGTCCTGTTGAACCTGGCCTTCATCGGTGCCCTGCTTGTCGGCGCGCCGTCGGGGTGGGACTTCGGCTTGGCACTGGCGATCACCGTGCCGCTGGGCGGTGTCGCCCAGATGGCCCTCGTCTGGTGGGCGGCGGCGCGGGCCGGATACCGCCTGACGCCGGTGCGCCCGCGCTGGACCCCGGAGATGAAACGCCTCGCCGTCATCGCCGCCCCGGCCGCGCTGGCAGGGGGGGTCGTGCAGGTGAACCTGCTCGTCGGCCGGCAGGTGGCGAGCTTCTTCGACGGAGCCATCGTCTGGCTGTCCCTCGCCGATCGGCTCTACCAGCTGCCGCTCGGTGTGGTGGGGATCGCCGTTGGTGTCGTCCTGCTGCCAGAGCTGTCGCGCCGGCTGCGGGCCGGGGACACGCCGGGCGGGCAGCACGCCTTCAGCCGGGCGACCGAGTTCTCGCTGGCCCTGACCGTGCCCGCCGCGGTGGCGTTGGCCGTCATCCCGGGGCCGCTGGTCTCGGTCCTCTACGAGCGCGGAGCCTTCGGCGCCGAGGACACGGTGAACACGGCCTTCGCGGTGGCGGTCTACGGGCTCGGCCTGCCGGCCTTCGTGCTGCAGAAGGCGCTCCAGCCGCTGTTCTTCGCGCGCGAGGACACGCGGTCCCCCTTCCGCTACGCGCTGGTGGCGATGGTGGTGAACGCCGGGATCGCCATCGGGCTGGCCCCCGTCGTCGGCTACCTTGCCGCCGCCTGGGGGGCGACCGTTGCGGGCTGGGCGATGGCCTGGCTGCTCTGGCGGGGGAGCCGGAAGATGGGCGACGGGGCGCTGCTGGACCCGCGGTTCCGGGCGCGGCTGCCGCGGATCCTTGCCGCCTCGGCGCTGATGGGGGCGGTGCTCTACGGCGCGGCTCTGGCCATGGCGCCCTGGCTGGCCGGGCCGGGACGCGGGCTGGCGCTGGCCCTGCTCGTCCTGATCGGCATGCTCGTCTACTTCGGCGGCGGCGCGCTGCTCGGCGCCTTCCGGCTGTCGGACTTCCGGGGCGCGGTGCGGCGGGGGGCGGGCTGAACCCCGCCTTGCGGGCCAGGTCGCAAGCGCGTCGCGGGACGCTGGCCGGACTCCCGAAGATGAGTATTTGAACCAGCCCGAAGCAACAGTGCGGACGCCTTGTGGTTCGGGCTGGCTCAAATACTCATTCTTTTGGAGCGCCCTCTATGCCGTGGGGGCGTGAAAGTCGGCGCCCGTACGGCGGGGCCCGGCCCGCCC
>JAMWZF010000205.1 GCA_024304875.1 Paracoccaceae bacterium | reverse complement strand
GGGGAAAGCAGGTCGATGTGGAAGGAAAGCGAGGAAGAGACGATGCGCCCGATGGACGGGTCGGGCATCGGCTCGGGCGCGTCCTCGGGCGGCGCGGCGGGCGAGGCCGATGGCGTCGGCACCGGCGCCTCGCCCCTCGGCCGCTTTGCCAAGGACATGATCGCCAACGTCAAGAACATGGACCCGATCAAGGGCCGGGACGACGAGATCCGCCAGATCATCGACGTCCTGCTGCGCCGCCGCCAGAACAACCCGATCCTCACCGGCGAGGCCGGGGTGGGCAAGACGGCCGTGGTCGAAGGCTTCGCCCAGCGCCTTGCGGCAGGGGGGGGCCCGCCCAAGCTGAAGGGCACCCGCCTGTTCGAGCTGGACATCCAGGCCATGCAGGCCGGCGCCTCGATGAAGGGCGAGTTCGAGCAGCGGCTGAAGTCCGTGATCGACGAGGTGCAGTCCAGCCCCACGCCGATCATCCTCTTCATCGACGAGGCCCATACCCTGATCGGTGCCGGTGGCTCCGCCGGGACCGGGGACGCGGCGAACCTGCTGAAACCGGCCCTCGCCCGCGGCACCCTGCGCACCGTGGCCGCGACGACGTGGTCCGAATACGCCAAGTACTTCGAGAAGGACCCGGCCCTGACCCGCCGCTTCCAGCCGGTGCAGGTGGACGAGCCCGACATCGAGAAGTGCTGCTACATGCTGCGCGGCATCCTTGGCCCGATGGAAGAGCACCACAAGGTCCGCATCTCCGACGAGGCGATCGTCACCGCCGTGAACCTCTCGGCCCGCTACATCCCCGCCCGGCAACTGCCGGACAAGGCCGTGTCCCTGCTCGACACCGCCTGCGCCCGGGTCGCCGTGTCCCAGTCCTCCACCCCCGCCCGGATCGAGGACCTGCGCGCCGCGATCGCCAGCATCGACAGCGAGATTTCCGGCATCGAGGGCGGCAAGGAGCTGGGCGAGAGCAACGACGACCGCGTTGCGGAACTGAAGGAGCGCCGGGCCGAGCACGAGGCCGACCTCGCGAAGTTCACCGAGATGTACGAGGCCGAGAAGGCGCTGGTCGACCAGATCCTCGACCTGCGCAAGCAGGTGGCGGAGGCCACCGGCAAGGAGGCCGAAGAGGTGCTGGACGCCCGCGACCCAGCAGAGGCCGAGGCGGCCGAGGGCGCCCCGGTGGACGAGGCCCACGCCCTGTCGGACGACCCCGAAGCCGCCCGCGCCCGGATGCACGAGCTGATGGCCCAGCTGGAAGGGCGCGACCCCGACGACCGCATGGTCTATGCCCATGTCGACGCGCAGTCCGTCGCCACCATCATCTCGGACTGGACCGGCATCCCCGCCGGCCGGATGGTGCAGGACGAGCTGACCCAGATCCTGACCCTTGCCGATACGCTGAAGGAGCGGGTCATCGGCCAGGACCACGGCCTGACCACCATCGCCAAGCGGATCGAGACCTCCCGCGCCGGCCTCGGCAACCCCGAGAAGCCGATCGGCGTCTTCATGCTCTGCGGCCCCTCGGGCGTCGGCAAGACCGAGACCGCCCTGGCCCTGGCCGAGAGCCTGTATGGCGGTGAGCAGAACATCATCACCATCAACATGTCGGAGTTCCAGGAGGCCCATTCGGTGTCGCTCCTCAAGGGCGCGCCTCCGGGCTACGTCGGCTACGGCGAGGGCGGGCGGCTGACCGAGGCGGTCCGGCGCAAGCCCTATTCCGTCGTCCTGCTGGACGAGGTGGAGAAGGCCCACGGCGACATCCACGAGCTCTTCTTCCAGGTCTTCGACAAGGGGATCATGGAGGACGGCAACGGCCGGCCGATCAATTTCAAGAACTGCCTGATCCTGCTGACCTCGAACGTCGGCACGGACGTCATCATGGAGATGAGCAGGAACGGCGAGACCAAGCCCGACGTCGACGCCCTGGCCGCCGCGCTGCGGCCCTACCAGCTCGAGGTCTTCCCGCCGGCCCTCATCGGTCGCCTCGTGTCGATCCCCTACTTCCCGCTGGGCAGGGAGGCCCTGACCGACATCACCAAGCTGAAGCTGAAGTCGGTGCAGAAGCGGATGAAGGCTTCGCACGGCGCGAACCTGACGATCCCGGACGAGGTGGTGCAGGACATCGTGTCCAAGTGCCAGGACCCGGATTCGGGCGGCCGGATGATCGACAACATCATCACCAACTCGATCCTGCCGGATCTTTCCCGCGAGGTGCTGAATCGGATGGTCACGGGGGGCGAGTTCAAGGACGTGACGGTCAAGGTCGAGGGCGACAGGTACGCCTACGAGTTCGCGTAGGAGAAGCGTGATGTCGCAAGATCTGAGCTATATCCGGGTGACTCCGGGCGATACCCTCTACGCCCTGATGAACGAGGTCTACGGCGCCGGCGTGGCGACCCAGCACCGGGCGACGCTGGTGGCCGAGTTGCAGCGGCTCAACCCGCCGCTGAACAATCCCGACCTGATCGTGCCGGGCCAGGCAATCGCGATGCCCCGGACCTGGCCGCCCGTCACGCCGCCGACCCCGGCCGACCAGATAGTCTGCCGCGTCGATCCGGTGGCGGATGCGCTCAACCGGGCCGATCCTGCCGCCCTGTCGTTCATGGGGATGCTGGACGCCGACAAGGTCATGACCTCGGCCATCAGCGGGCTCGGAGAAGAATTCACCGGCTGGGTCTACCGGGCCGCCGACGGCGCGGTTCACGACGTCCGCAAGGTGGGGCTGAGCTACTACCAGATGAAGGCGGGCACCCTGACCCGGAACCAGTACGACCACCGGCGCCGGGTTGCGATCGGCCATGCCGATGCCAGGCTGGGGAGCCTGCGCCAGCTGATCACGCCGGGCAAGAGGACGCGCGAGGTTCTGCGGGTCGACCGCCACGCCAAGGTGCGGCTTCACCGGCACATCGACGAGATCGACCGGCTGTCGCGGATCGCGAAGGTCGCCAGGCAGGGCAAGAACGCCTTCGTCGTTCTCAAGGTCGCCGACCTCGGGATGACCGGCTACCAGATCAAGACGGCCGCCACCGACGAGGAGCGGACGGTGATCCTGCTGGACAGCGTCGCGTCGACGGCCGGGTCGGTCGGCGCCGTCGCCCTCGCGGTCTTTCTGGTCGGCACGCCGACCGGCTGGCTTGCCATCGCCGGGATGGCCGCGGTCGGGGTCGCCGGCGGCGTCACCGCCGAGATCGTGGGCAAGCACGTGCAGCAGGAGACGCTTTTCGACGAGGCCGGCGTCCGCCAGAAGACCCTCCTCGACCGGATCTGGGGCAAGTTCTAGGGCCTACTCCTCGGCCCCGTCCTCCTCCCGCCCCAGCATGGCGTCCACCAGGTCCTTGAACTCCTGCACCTCGGGCGGGATCGCGCGCACGGTGACGACCGGGGCGTAGCTGGCGGCGGAGGCGCTGGTGTTGCCCATCTTGCGGTCCGACCAGGCCCACATGTCGGCATTGGTCTGCCCCCGCAGGAAGGGGTTCGCGCCGACCACGCTGGCGCCCATCACGTCGATGACCATGAGGTTGCCGGGCGCCGAGAGCGAGGTATGCGCCCCGCCCGGTCCGAGGAAGTGGGCGAGGTAGAGCCGCCCCGGCGTGATCGTGTGGCCCCGCGCCCGCAGGAAGGCCTCGTTCTCGCGGGCGAGGTTGCGGACCATCTCGCGCGACAGGGCCGGGTCGGTCCGCAGGTTCAGAAGCTGCTGGCGCGACATCGAGGCGACGAGGTCGGGCCGGTAGGTCTGCATCATCCGGATCCAGGTGCTCTCGATGAACTGGCCGAGGCCGGTGGCGGTCGACAGCGGGTTGCGGGCGTTGGCGTTGCCGGCGGATTCCACCGCGATGATCTGGTTCACCAGCGCCTCGACGGCGTCGGACCCCGGCTGGCCGCCGTCGGAATAGCCCCCGGCCGGGCCGCTGCCGACGCTTCCGGTAAAGGTCAGCGGGTCGATGGGGGTGCCGTTCTGCCAGAGCTCGAAGTGCAGGTGCGGGCCGGTGGACCGGCCGGTGGTGCCGACGTAGCCGATCACGTCGCCCGCGTTCACCCGGTTGCCGACGCCGCGCCCGAGGTCGGAATAGGCGTTCATGTGGGCGTAGCGCGTCTGAAGGCCGCCCTCGTGCTTGACATAGACCACGTTGCCGTAGCCGCCGCCGGGGCCGGCGTATTCGATCTCGCCCGGCAGGGCCGAGACGATGGGGGTGCCTGTGGGCGCGGCCCAGTCGACGCCGTTGTGGTTGCGCATCTGCTTGAGGATCGGGTGGAAGCGGGGCCCGAAGTCCGAGGTCTTGGTCCCCGCCACCGGGATCACCAGGCCGCCCGATCCGCCGCCCGTGGCGCTGAAGTCGAAGCAGCCCCAGGTGCCCGCCTCCTCGTCGAAAGTGACGTAGCAGTCGATGGTTCCCGAGGGCCCGTCGACCCCGGCAAAGAGCACCCGGCCCGGCCCCTGGCCTTCGTTCACCTCGCGGGTGCCATAGAGGATCGTGACCTTGTCCCCCACGGCGGCAAAGCGGTCGAGGTCGTTCTGCTGCGACATCATCACGATCAGCTCGCCCACCAGGGTCGTGGGCAGGCCGTTGCGGATCGCGGCGGAGTAGATCGCGTCGATCAGGCGGATCTCGCCCATCGATGCGGCCTCCTGCCGCTGGTCGCCGGACAATTCGAGCAGATCCTCCTCGATCCAGGGGTCGGCGGCGGGGGCGAAGCGGCCGAGGCCGGTCTGCGCCATCGAGCCGAGGTAGCCGTCCGGCCCGTAGATCGCCATCTGGGTCATCGTCTCGCCGGTAACGTCCGGCTTGGTGCGGATCGCGACGAGGCTGCCGGGGTCCAGCGTGGTGGGCAGGGACAGGACCCGCTCCACCCCCTCGGTGATCCGCTCGGCGTCGGCGCTGCCGAAGCCGTTCGAGGTCAGCACCTCGGTCAGTTCGCGCTCGGTCCGGATCACCACGACCGTGTCCTCGTAAAGCGGGAAGCGCTGGCTCTCGCGCAGGGTGAAGGCCGAGGAGGTGTTGTTCTCGATGACCGTCTCGACATAGGTCGCCTCGTCGGTCTGGGGCGCATCGCCCATGCCGGTGTCGATCAGCGCGCCCCAGGAGCCGTCGTCGCCGTCGACGGTGATCTCCTGCCCCTCGCCGACCTCGCCGGTGAAAGCCTGCTGGGTGGCGGCGGCCTGCTGCTCGGCCATCTCGGCGATGCCCTGGCTGCGCTGGGCCTGGAAGAACGCCAGGTCCTCGGCCGAGGAGGGGATGGTGGTGACCAGCCGGGTTTCCTGGATCACCAGGTCGTCGGTCAGAAGGGTCAGCCGGTCGGGGCTCGCCGCGCCGACCCGCCGCTGATCGAGACCGAGAGGGCCGGAGAGCGTATTCTCCTCCGAGGCCTCGGATTGTTCCAGCCGCAGGACCATCGGGTCCTTGCGCAGGTTCAGGAAGGCATCGGCCGACGGTGGGACCGAGATCGCCATCTCGGCGCTGCCCTCGGTCTGGACCATGGCGAAATCCTCGTCGTCGGTACCGCCCTCCACCTGCTCGAAGGGATCCGGTTCGACCGTCGTCTCGGTTCCGCCATCGGCGAGGGTCGGCATCGGCTCGTCCGTTCCGCTGCCCCAGTCGACCACGAAGGCGAGGACGTAGACCCCGGCGCCGACGGCGACCACGCCAAGGAAGCTGCCGATCGCGATGATCGCGCGCATCGTATTGCGTTTCTGGCGGCGGGCCCTGGCCTTGGCCCCGGCGTTCCGGAAGGCGGGATCTATGTCCATCGGCATGGGCGGCGGGCCGGGCGGTCGGGTGTCAG
>JAMWZF010000204.1 GCA_024304875.1 Paracoccaceae bacterium | reverse complement strand
AGCGTGATCGACCGGATCCGGCTGGGGGTGGGCGCAACGGGCGGGAAGTACCGGCCGGGAAGCCTGAAGAGGGTCTGGGACCGGTTGCCTGGGCTGATGCCGAAAGAGCCCCCGGCCGGGTCCGAAAACACCCGCGGGGAGGCCGAGGAGGCCGGGCAACAGACGTCGTGACGGGCGGGGTGGGCCAAGACCCACCCCCGTCGATGTCAGGCCAAGAGTCCCTCGGCCGTCAGCACCGTCTTGCCGCCGAGGTAGGGCGCCAGGACCTCGGGCAGGGCGACCGATCCGTCCTCCTGCTGGCCGTTCTCCAGCACCGCGATCAGGCAGCGCCCCACGGCGAGGCCCGATCCGTTCAGCGTATGCACGAACTGCGGCTTGCCGCCGTCCTTCGGCTTGAACCGGGCGTTCATCCGGCGGGCCTGGAAGTCCCCCGTGGTCGAGACGGAGGAAATCTCGCGGTAGGTGTCCTGCCCGGGCAGCCAGGCCTCGATGTCGTAGGTCCGGCGGGCGCCGAAACCGATGTCGCCGGCGCACAGAAGGACAGTGCGGTAGGGGATGCCCAGCTTGTCCAAGATGCCTTCGGCGCAGGCCAGCATCCGCTGCTGTTCGGCGTCGGACTGGTCCGGGTGGGTGATCGAGACCATCTCGACCTTCTCGAACTGGTGCTGGCGCAGCATGCCAGCCGTGTCCCGCCCGGCGCTGCCGGCCTCGGAGCGGAAGCACAGGGTGTGCGCGGTCAGTCGGATCGGCAGGGCGGCCTCGTCGAGGACGTCACCGGCGACCGAATAGGTCAGGGTCACCTCGGATGTGGGGATCAGCCACATGCCGTCCTCGGTGCGGTAGCTGTCGCCGCCGAACTTTGGCAGCTTGTCGGTGCCGTACATCGCCTCGTCGCGGACGAGAACGGGGCACATGGTTTCCTCCAGCCCGTTCTCGGAGACGTGAGTGTCGAGCATGAACTGCGCGAGAGCCCGGTGGATGCGGGCGACGGGGCCACGCAGGAAGGCGAAGCGGCTGCCGGAGGTCTTGGCGCTGGTCTCAAAGTCCATGTGCGGCTTTACGGACGGGATATCAAAGTGTTCGAGGGCGTTCTTGATGTCGCGCGGGGTGCCGCGGCGGTGGATCTCGACATTGTCGTCCTCGTCCGCGCCGTCGGGCACGTCATCCGCGATGACGTTCGGCAGCTCGGCCAGGCGGGCCTGGAGCGCGGCGTCCTTCGCCTTGGCCTCCTCGTTCAGCTGGGCGATCAGGTCCTTCTTGTCCGCGACGAGGGCGCGCAGGTGCTCGAACTCTGCCTCGTCGCCCCGGCCCTTGGCGGCGCCGATCTCCTTGGCGGCGGCGTTGGCCGCGGCCTGGGCGGTCTCGGCCTGGCTGATCGCGGCGCGGCGGGCCTCGTCGAGGGCCAGGAGTTCGGACGAGACGGCAGCCTCGCCGCGGCGGGCAAGGGCGGCATCGAAGGCGGCGGGGTCGTCCCGGACGCTGCGGATGTCATGCATCGGTCTCGTTCCTCTACTTGTGGTTGTGCGGGTCCTTCGCTGCCGCGATATGCCGCATTTCCGGGGCCAAGGAAAGCGGGCGCGGCGCGCGGTCATCCGTTGCGCCCGCAGGCGGGCTGGCCCATATGACCCCGAAGCCCGCGTTGCCAAGCGCGGGCGCGGACATTAGGGTGCCGCGACTTTCCGGGGGCGTCCCGGGCAACAGCAAACGACCAAGAGGACACGCCCTATGGAAGGCAGCGCCATCGGCCAGTTCATCCCGCTCATCCTGATCTTCGCGATCATGTATTTCCTGCTGATCCGGCCCCAGCAGAAGAAGATGAAGCAGCACCAGGCCATGGTCGCGGCCCTGCGCCGGGGGGACCAGGTGGTCACCCAGGGCGGGATCATCGGCAAGGTGAGCAAGGTCAAGGAAGACAGCGCCAACGAGATCGAGATCGAGATCGCCGAGGGCGTCCGCGTCCGCCTGGTCCGCAACACCGTGGCCCAGGTCCTGAACAAGACCGAGCCGGCCACAAAATGATCCGGGCCCTCGCGGCGGTGCTGGCGGCGACGCTCGCGCCCTGTGCCCTTGCGGCGCAGGACGGCGGGGCGATGGCGCGGCAGCTCGCCGCCTGCGGGGGGACCGAAATCCGCCTGTCGGGGCCGGCCGACGCATCCGAGGACGACCTTGCTGCCGCACGGGACGTGCTGAACCGCCGGCTCGGTGGCGGGTTCCTGCTGCGGTATGTCGCGGTGGAGGAGGGCCGGCTGGTGGTCCGCCTGCCGGCCTCACGGGTGGACCTGGAGGCCTTTGCTCCGGTCCTGTCCGCCGCCCGCCTCGAGTTCTACGAAATGGCCGAGGACCAGGTCGGCCTCGCCGTCGAGGGGCCGGACGGGCCTCTGCTTCTGCGGCTCGAGCCCTTTCTGACCGGCGCCGAGTTGCGCGATGCCGCGCCGACCCTGGACATGAACGATCAGCCTGCCCTGATCCTGCGCCTGTCGCCCGAAGGTGCCGCCACCTTTGCCGATGTCACGGCCCGAAGCCTTGGCGCACCGCTCGCCGTCGTACTGGACGGCGACGTGCTGAGCGTGCCGCGGGTGATGGAGCCGATCTACGGCGGGACGGTCCAGATTTCCGGCGCCTTCACCGAAGCGGAGGTCGCCGAGATGGCGAGCCTTCTCCAATCGGGCCAGCTGCCCATTGACCTGACCATCGAAAGCGCAGACGAGGTGCCCGCCGACCCGGGCGCCGACCAGAGTCTCTGCCCCTAACCGCAAGAACAAGGACCCCTACGGGCCATGCTGTATATCGAGCCTTGGAAACGCATCGCCATCATTCTGGTCGTCCTGGCCGGTCTGGCCCTGGCGCTGCCGAATGCCTTCTATTCCCGCGTCGAGACATCGAACGACGCCGAGGCGGCCATCGAGAACGGCCTGACCGACGCCGAGACCGAGGCGGCGGCGGGCCTCTGGCCGTCGTTCCTGCCGGACGGGCTTGTGAACCTGGGGCTCGACCTGCGGGGCGGCGCGCATCTGCTGGCCGAGGTGCAGGTCGAGGACGTCTATGCCAGCCGGATGGAATCGCTCTGGCCCGAGGTTCGCGATGCCTTGGCGGCCGAGCGGGACACGCTCGGTTTCGTCACGCAGGAGGACAGCCCGGCGGACGAACTGCGCGTGCGCATCTCGGAGCCCGACCAGACCGCCCGCGCGCTCGAGATCGTCCGCGGCCTCGCCCGGCCGGTCGTGTCCCTGACCGGGACCGGCGCCAGCGACATCGTCGTCAGCGGATCGGGCGGTGTGATCACGGTATCGCTCTCCGAGGAGGAACGCCGCGCCACGGACAGCCGCACCGTGCAGCAGGCTCTCGAGATCATCCGCCGGCGGATCGACGAGGTCGGCACCCGCGAGCCCTCGATCCAGCGGCAGGGCGCGGACCGGATCCTAGTGCAGGTGCCGGGCGTCGGCAGCGCGCAGGAGGTCAAGGACCTGATCGGCACCACCGCGCAGCTGACCTTCCAGCCGGTCGTGGCCCGCACGGACAACGCCAACGAATCCCCCGGCGTCGGAAACGAGATCCTGCCCTCGCTCGACGAGCCGGGGATCTTCTACATCCTCGAATCCGCCCCCGTCGTGACCGGGGAAGAGCTGACCGACGCCCAGCCGGCCTTCGACCAGAACGGGAACCCCTCCGTCACGTTCCGCTTCAACCCCTCGGGCGCGCGCAAGTTCGGCGACTATACCGCCGCCAATGTCGGCGCGCTTTTCGCCATCGTTCTCGACGACGAAGTGGTGAGCGCGCCGCGCATCGAGGAGGCGATCCGCGGGGGCTCGGGCCAGATTACCGGGCGGTTCTCGGTCGAGGACTCGACCGAACTGGCGGTGTTGCTGCGCGCGGGCGCCCTGCCGGCCGAGTTGACCTTCCTTGAGGAACGGACCATCGGCCCCGACCTCGGCCAGGACAGCATCGACGCCGGCACAATCGCCTGTCTCGTCGCCTTCGCGGCGGTCATGGGCTACATGGTGCTGAGTTACGGGCTTTTCGGTGTCTTCGCCAACATCGCCCTGATGATCAACGTCGGCCTGATCTTCGGCCTTCTGTCGCTGATCGGCGCCACCCTGACCCTTCCCGGCATCGCGGGGATCGTCTTGACCATCGGCATGGCGGTTGACGCCAATGTGCTGGTGTTCGAGCGGATCCGCGAGGAGTTGAAGACGGCAAAGGGGCCAGCCCGAGCCATCGAACTTGGCTACGAAAAGGCCCTGTCGGCCATCACCGACGCCAACATCACCACCTTCCTGACCGCGACGATCCTGTTCTGGATGGGTTCCGGCCCGGTCCGGGGCTTCGCGATCACCCTCGGCCTCGGCATCCTGACCTCGGTCTTCACGGCGATCTTCGTGACGCGCCTGCTGATCGTGACCTGGTTCGCCCGTCGCCGCCCCAAGACAATCGAGGTCTGAGATGCGCCTGAAGCTGATCCCCGACGAGACCAATATCGACTTCTTCCGCCGCACGAAGACCTGGCTCGGCATCTCTCTGTTCCTGATCGTCCTGGCTCTGGGGTCCTTCGCGGTGCGGGGCCTGAACTACGGCATCGACTTCTCGGGCGGCACGACGATCCGCACGGAAAGCTCCGAGCCGGTCGACATCGCCGCCTACCGCGGCGCACTCGAAGGGCTGGATCTGGGCGAGGTGTCGATCACGGAAGTCTTCGACCCGACCTTCGGCGACGACGAGAACGTGGCCATGGTCGCCATCCAGGCCCAGGAAGGGCAGGAGAGCGTCGGCGCCGAGACCGTCGCCGCCGTCGAGGAGGCTTTGAAGACGGTGGCGCCCGACATCGTCTTTGCCTCGGTCGAATCGGTCGGTCCGACCGTTTCGGGAGAGCTGATCCAGACCGCGGTCCTGGCCGTCAGCCTCGCGATCGGGGCGGTCCTGATCTACATCTGGCTGCGCTTCGAGTGGCAGTTCGCCCTCGGCGCCGTCGCGGCCCTGATCCACGACGTGGTGCTGACCATCGGCATCTTCTCCGAGATCGGAATCCGCTTCGACCTCGCCATCATCGCGGCACTGCTGACCATCGTGGGTTATTCGCTTAACGACACGGTCGTGGTCTTCGACCGTGTCCGCGAGAACCTGGTGAAGTACAAGAAGCGCCCGCTGAAGGAGGTCATGAACCTCTCGATCAACGAGACCCTGAGCCGCACGATGATGACCTCGTTCACCACGCTCTTGGCCCTCATCGCGCTCTTCGTCCTTGGCGGCGACGTGATCCGGGGCTTCGTCTTCGCGATGATCTGGGGCGTGCTGGTCGGGACCTATTCGTCGATCTTCGTGGCCTCGAACATCCTGATCGTCCTCGGGGTCAAGCGGGACTGGTCGAAGCCCGATCCCCAGAACGTGGGCAACCAGTTCGGCACCGACGCCTGAGGTGGAGCCCGTCGCCCTGCTCTGGCTGACCGGGGCGAGCCTGGTCGCCGGAACGGTCTACGGGTTCGCGGGCTTCGGCGCGGCGCTGATCTTCATGCCGCTGGCCGCCATCGTGGTCGAGCCTGCGGTGGCCATCGCGGCGCTGTCGGTCTCGGCGGTCTCTTCCCTCGTCACCGTGGTGCCCTCGGCCTGGCGGGCCTGCGACCGGCGGGCCGTGCTGACCATGCTGGGCGCGGCGGTGGTCGGCCTGCCGTTCGGCGTCTGGATCCTGACCCTCATGGACGTCATCACCCTGCGGTGGGCCGTGTCGGTCATCGCGATCCTGACCCTCGCCGCCCTCGTTTCCGGCTGGCGCTACCGCGGCACTCCGGGCGTGCCCGCCTGGCTCGGCGTTGGTGCGGCGGTGGGGG
>JAMWZF010000203.1 GCA_024304875.1 Paracoccaceae bacterium | reverse complement strand
TGGCCAGCTTCGGACTGCGTTTTCTGGCCAGAATGAAGGAGCAAGGGGGCGCTCCACCCCGACCCGCCGAGAAGGCCGCGCATCCGCTGCAGCGGGGGCGGCGAAACAAGCCGGGCCGGGGCTTCACTCTGGACGCGGAGTCGCTCGCCAGCTATCCGCGCGCCTCCGACACTGGCCCGCCGGGCATGAACAGCCGGTTAACAGAACCGCTCCCCTGCTTCATTCTGGCCAGAAAACGCAAATTCCGAAGGGCGCAGCCGGGCCGGACGGCAGGATGGCGCGCCGCGCTTGTGCTGGCCCTCGCCGCCCTGCCCGCCATTGCCCGGGGCCAGGGCCTGTCCGCCCCGACCGAGCGCCCCCGGGCCGAGACCCTCTTCGCCGACGTCACCGGCTATGACGACCTCCTGGCCCGGGAGGATCGCTACGGCACGATCCTCGATCCCGCGCGGACCGAGCTCGGGCTCGTCCTGATCCTGCGGATGTTCCGCACCACCTGCCTGGGGCTGGAGGCCGGACTCGCACCGCCGGACATCCTGCCGCCCGGCATGTCGGCCTACGAGGCGTCCGGCTATCTCTTCGGGGAACGGCGGGCTCCCTCGGGCGGGTCGGTCGTCCTGTCCTCGACGGGGGACATCGACGCGGACGAAAGCGAGGGCCACCCGACCCTCCACCTGGAGGCCCGTGACTTCGGCACGACCTGCCGGATCGACTGGACCCTGCCCGGCGGTGTGCGGGAGGACCGCGTGGCGGCGATGGCGACCTTCCTGACGAGATGGGTTCCTTATGAACTCGCCCTCGTCCCGGCCGATCGGCCGGTGATGACGCCGGCCCCCGAAGCCCGCGGCTACCACGCGTGGGACCGGCGCTGCGCCGCCTTGTGGTGCCCGGTGATCCTGTCCTACGACCTGGCCACAGGGCGCATTTCCCTCGAAACCACGCTCAATCCCGAAAGGTCCGACCCATGACGATCCAGCTCCATTGCTTCGGCGAAAGCGGCCATTCCTACAAGGCCGCCCTCGGCCTGACCCTCGCGGGGCTGGAGTGGGAGCCGGTGTTCGTCGATTTCTTCAACGGGCAGGCCCGGTCGGCCGACTACAAGTCCGGCACCAACGAGATGGGCGAGGCCCCGGTGCTGGTGGACGGCGATCTGCGGCTCACCCAGTCGGGCGTCATCCTGCAATGGATCGCGGATACCACCGGCAATCTGGGCGGCGCGCCGGAGGACCGCTACGAGGTTTTGCGCTGGGTTCTCTGGGACAATCACAAGATGTCCTCCCAGGCCGGGGTGATCCGGTTCCTGATGAACTTCCTGCCCGAGGAGAAGCGTCCGGCCGAGGTGATCGCCTTCCTGTCGGGCCGCTTCAAGGGTGCGCTTCAGGTGCTGGAGGGCCGGCTGAACGGGCGGGACTGGCTGGCGGGCGAGGGCCTGACGATGGCCGACGTCTCCTGCTGCTCCTACCTCTTCTACCCCGAGCCCTTCGGCTTCACCCGCGCCGACTGGCCGGCCATCGACGCCTGGCTGACCCGGATCGAGGGCACGCCCGGCTGGGCCCATCCCTACGACCTGATGCAGCGCGCCTGGCCGCCCAAGGCCGGCTGACGCAGGGTGACCAGACCCCGGTTGACGATAACGTAAAGTATTCCGCCTTCGCGCCGCGACGTCGCACTTGCGTGACGTGGGGGAGGGTAGACACATGGGCGTCAACTGACTGCCCGAGGAGAACCCCCATGACCGACGCCTATATCTACGACGCGATCCGCACTCCGCGCGGCAAGGGCCGCAAGGACGGCGCCCTGCACGAGGTGACCTCGGCGCGGCTGTCCGCCGGCGTGCTGAACGCCCTGAAGGCGCGCAACAATTTCGACGGCCACGCGGTCGAGGACGTGATCTGGGGCAACGCCACGCAGGTCGGCGAACAGGGCGGCTGCCTGGCGCGGACCGCCGTGCTGGCCTCCGAGCTGGACCAGCGCATCCCGGGCCTGTCGATCAACCGTTTCTGCGCCAGCGGGATGGAGGCGGTGAACCTTGCCGCCAACCAGGTGCGCGGCGGGGCGGGCAGTGCCTACATCGCCGGCGGGGCCGAGATGATGGGCCGCGTCGCCATGGGCTCGGACGGGGCGGCCATCGCCGTCGATCCGTCCATCGCGATGGAGACCTACTTCGTCCCACAGGGCATCTCGGCCGACATCATCGCCACCGAGTACGGTTTCTCCCGCGACGATGCCGACGCCCTGGCCGTCGAGAGCCAGCGCCGCGCCAAGGCCGCCTGGGACGACAAGCGGTTCGAGAAATCCATCGTCGCGGTGACCGACCAGAACGGCCTGACCATCCTCGACACCGACGAATACATGCGCCCGCAGACCGACATGCAGTCCCTCGGCGCGCTGAATCCGTCGTTCAAGGAGATGGGCGAGGTGATGCCCGGCTTCGACAAGATCGCTATGATGAAATATCCGCATCTCGAGCGGATCAACCACATTCACCACGCCGGCAACTCCTCGGGCATCGTGGACGGCGCCGCGGGCGTCCTGATCGGCAACGCGGATTTCGGCAAGCAGTGGGGCCTGAAGCCCCGCGCCCGCATCCGCGCCACCGCCAAGATCGGCACCGACCCCACCATCATGCTGACCGGCCCCGTCCCCGTGACCGAAAAGATCATGGCCGACAACGGGATGAACGTCTCGGACATCGACCTCTTCGAGGTGAACGAGGCCTTCGCGAGCGTCGTCCTGCGCTTCATGCAGGCCTTCGACGTGGACCATTCCAAGGTGAACGTGAACGGCGGCGCCATCGCCATGGGCCACCCGCTGGGGGCCACCGGCGCCATCATCATCGGCACCCTGCTGGACGAGCTGGAGCGGCAGGACAAGGAGCTGGGCCTCGCCACCCTCTGCGTCGCCTCCGGCATGGGCGCCGCCACCATCATCGAACGCGTGTAAGGGACCGACATCATGACCGATTTCACGATGGAAAAAGGCGCCGACGGCGTCGCCGTGATCACCTGGGACGTCCCCGGCAGATCCATGAACGTCATGACCATGGAGGCCTGGCCCGAACTGGAGGCGCTGGTCGACGACGCGCTGGCAGACGAGGCGGTCAAGGGCATCGTCATCACCTCGGGCAAGGAGACCTTCGCCGGGGGCATGGACCTCAACGTCATCGCCAAGATGAAGGAGAGCGCCGGGGACGACCCCGCGAAGGGCCTGATGGACGGCCTGATGGGCGCCCACGGCATCCTGCGCAAGATCGAGCGCGCGGGCATGGACCCCAAGACCAACAAGGGCGGCAAGCCCATCGCCGCCGCCCTGCCCGGCACCGCCCTCGGCATCGGGCTGGAGATCCCGCTGGCCTGCCACCGCATCTTCGCCGCCGACAATCCGAAGGCCAAGATCGGCCTGCCCGAGATCATGGTCGGCATCTTCCCCGGCATGGGCGGGACCACCCGGCTTGTCCGCAAGATGGGCGCGATGGCCGCCTCTCCCCTGCTGCTGCAAGGCAAGCTGAACGACCCCAAGGGCGCGATGAAGGCCGGGGTGATCGACGAGGTCGTGGACGACCCGCTGGCGGCGGCGAAGGAGTGGGTCCTGTCGACCCCCTCCATCGTCAAGCCCTGGGACGAGAAGGGCTACAAGATGCCCGGCGGCGCCCCCTACCACCCGGCCGGCTTCATGACCTTCGTGGGCGCCTCGGCCATGGTGAACGGCAACACGATGGGCGTCTATCCGGCGGCCAAGGCCCTGCTTTCGGCGGTCTACGAAGGCGCGCTGGTGCCCTTCGACACCGCGCTCAAGATCGAGGCGCGCTGGTTCACCAACGTGCTGATGAACCCGTCATCCACCGCGATGATCCGGTCGCTCTTCATCAACAAGGAGGCGCTGGAGAAAGGCGCCAACCGGCCTGACGTGCCGGACCAGAAGGTGAAGAAGGTCGGCGTCATGGGCGCGGGCATGATGGGCGCGGGGATCGCGCTGGTCTCCGCCCAGAACGGCATCGAGGTCGTCCTGATCGACCAGAAGCAGGAGGCGGCGGACAAGGGCCGCGCCTACGTCGAGAGCTACCTCGACAAGGGGATCAGCCGGAAGAAAATCACGCCCGAGAAGAAGGACGAGATCCTGTCCCGCATCACCGCCACCACCGAGTACGACGCGCTGAAGGGCGCGGACCTGATCGTGGAAGCCGTCTTCGAGGACGTGGGCGTGAAGGCCGAGGTCACGAAAAACGTGCTGAAGGTCGTCGGCGATGACTGCATCTTCGCCACCAACACCTCCACCCTGCCGATCACCGAGCTGGCCAAGGCCAGCGACACCCCCGAGCAGTTCATCGGCATCCACTTCTTCTCCCCGGTCGAGAAGATGGCGCTGGTCGAGATCATCAAGGGCAAAGAAACCGGCGACCGGGCCGTGGCCAAGGCCCTCGACTACGTCCGCCAGATCCGCAAGACGCCCATCGTGGTGAACGACGCCCGCTTCTTCTACGCCAACCGCTGCATCATCCCCTACATCAACGAGGGGATCCGCATGGTGAAGGAAGGTGTGGAGCCCGCCCTGATCGAGAACGCGGCCAAGCTGGTGGGGATGCCCCTGGGGCCCCTGCAGCTGACCGACGAGACCTCGATCGACCTCGGCGTGAAGATCGCCAAGGCGACCAAGGCCGCGATGGGCGACGCCTATGACGACACCACCGACGAGGTGCTGTTCTGGATGGCGGACGAGGGGCGGCTGGGCCGCAAGTCGAACGCGGGCTTCTACGCCTACGACGACAAGGGCAAGCGGCAGGGTCTCTGGGACGGACTGTCCGAAAAGTTCCCTGTCGCCGAGGAGCAGCCCGAGCTGACCGAGGTGCAGCATCGCCTGCTCTTCGCCCAGGTGCTCGAGGCCGTGCGGGCGCTGGAGGACGGTGTGCTGATGGACATCCGCGAGGGGGACGTGGGCGCGATCCTCGGCTGGGGCTTCGCGCCCTGGTCGGGCGGCCCGTTCTCCTGGCTCGACATGCTGGGCGCGGAATATGCCGCAGAGCGCTGCGACAGCCTGACGGACGCCCACGGCGAGCGGTTCGCCTGCCCGGCGCTCCTGCGCGAGATGGCCGAGAAGGGGCAGAGCTTCTACGGCCGGTTCGGCACGGGCGTGGACAGCAAGGCAGCCTGAGCGCGGCCACACCACCGAAGACACGAGAGGCGGGCTTCGGCCCGCCTTTTTTCTTGGCCACGCAGCGGCGGTCAGCCGTCGAAGCGGTATCCGAACCGCGCGATGTCCGGCGCGCAGAGGTCGGCCACCAGTTCGGCATCGGCATCCGAATAGTAACCGCGCCAGTCCCGGTCCCGGTCGCTCTCGTTCGCGCGGGTCATCTCCGGCCGGAACCCGAGGTGGGCGGCCACCGGGGGCAGGTCCTCCTCAAGATGCTCCAGCCGGACATAAGCCGTGCAATGCTCGGCCCCAGCCGCGTCCGTCATGTAACGGGCAAATGGGTGGCGCCGCAGGCTTTGGCGTGTGTGGTCGGCGTTGAGGAAGCCGCTGAAATCATGGGACTTCGCCAGCGCTACCGCCGGGTGGTCGAAGGTCTGCGTCCCCAGCCAGTGATAGTAGCTCACCAGCCGGTCCCAGGGATTGCGGACGAGGGTGAAGGTGAACCACTCGGCCATCTGGTCCCGGCTGATCAGCCCTTCCGCCTCGGCCAGCGTCGAATGTTTCCAGAGCCGCCCGGCGGTTTGCACCCCCTTCAGCCGCCGCCGGCGCCGCAGGGCCTTGGGCGTGTCGCCCACCAGGATGTCGTCCGCCATCGCCCGCGCCTCGAGCGCCAGCGCCATGGCCGTGCCCCCGGTCTTGGGGATGTGGACGAAGATGAACCGGCGGCGGGGCGAGACGATCATGGGCAGGACCCTACCC
>JAMWZF010000202.1 GCA_024304875.1 Paracoccaceae bacterium | reverse complement strand
CCGGGCCGGGGCCTTCCATGTATTCCCCGCCGATCGCCCAGGCGAGGGCCTGGCCCTCGGGCAGGCCGGGATGGGCGAGCCAGACCGGCGCCCGGCCCGGCGCGGGCACGGACCACCAGTAGCTGCGCTGGGTGGCGGCCCGTCCGTGGTCGACCGGGGCGGCCGAGGCCAGCAGGGCATCGAGGTCGCCCTCGGGATGGTGCGCCCAGATCACCGGCCCCTCGGCCTGGGCGGCCTCGGGCTCGGGCGCGACGAAGAGCGCGTCGCTGTCGATGCCCCGCAGAAGCGCGGCGGCGCCCTGGCCGGGCTGCATCCGCCGGATCTGCTGGGACAGGACGTCCCAGGGTCGCTGGTCGCGGTCGATCACCGGCGGCGGCACCGCCACGCCCTGGGCGATCAGGATCAGCGGATAGCGCCGGCCAACCCGGTCGCGCGAGGGGCGGAAGATGCCGATGCAGGTCTGGCCCAGCACCTTTCGGCCCAGCCAGAACCGCAGCTCCTGCCCGTTGTCCCAGAAGTCGGCCCAGTCCGCCTTCAGCTGGTCGCGCACGTCCGTCAGCGTGGTGTCGATCCACCGGGTCAGTGCATCCGCGGTCTCGTCCGCGATGCCGTGGCGGACGAAATCGCCGTATCCGGGATGTTTGCCGAGGACCCCGACCTCGATCCGGCTGACCATCGTCTCGGTTACTCCAGGCTTGTCGGGCAGGCGAAATCGGCCAGCTCGGACATCGAGAAGGGGGCGGTCGTCGAGTCGAACTCGATCTTGTAGGTGATCGTCCGGCCTCCGACCTGGTGCGTCACCTCGACGAGGTTGCCGCTGGTCGTCGTCCGCCCCGAGCGGAGGAAGTCCACGATGGCCCAGCGGCCGTCCGAGAAGGACTTGGAATTCTCGCGGCCGGCTTCGGCGGGGAACAGTTCGATCTGCACGCCCGAGGCCTCTCCCGGCCAGTCCAGCGCGGCCGGAGCGCCGCCGGGCTGGGTCTGTATGCTGGCGCCGTTGATCGTGAGGATCGCCAGCTCCACCCCGGGCGAGGAGGTGGTGTGCTGCACCGACATGCCGACCGAGGGCTCGGGCGAGCCGGAGGCGAAGAAGGCCAGCCGGATCCTCTCGGCCCGCTCGAACTGGCGCAGGGCCGCGGGGTTGATGAGATCGCCGATGGGGCTGTTCGGCGCCGGCTGAAGCCCGTCCGAGGTGCGCACCACATGGGGCTGGAGATAGGTCGAGTAATACTGGTCCATCCGCCCGTTCGGTCCGAAGAACTGCCCGAAGATCGACGGCGAGATGTGCCGCCCGGTCCCGAAGGGATAGTTCGGCGCGACCGCTTCCATGCAGAAAGTGGTGACCTCGTTGTTCAGCGCCCGGTTCAGCTCGGCCAGGGTGGCCTGCTCCGCGACGACCCGGAATTCGCCCTCGATCTCGTTCAGCAGGCGGCCGACGTCGTCGGGATAGGCGGTGTTGTTGGCGGTGAGGCTGGCCAGCAGGGGCTGGAGCATCTGCTCGTCCATCGGCGTCGGCGCGAGGGCGGCCTGCCGGCGGTTGTCGCGGATCTGGCCGATCTGTTGCAGGATCGCGTCGATCGGGCGCGATCCGGGCTCGCCCCGGGCCAGCGCGTGCCAGTCCTCGAACTCCTCGGAGATGCGCTCGACCTGGCGGCGCTGGGTGTCCTCCTCGAGGCCGCCGGCGCGGGCCTGGCTCTTGACGTTGTCGCGCAGGTATTGCGCCGCGACGCGGCTGACGCCGGTGGACCGGCCGACAAGCTGGCCCATCAGCGTGCCGCCCATCGCCTCGCCCAGGCCGCCCGCCGAGGCCACGGCGGCCGGGTCGAGCGCGTCCAGCTCGTCGTAGAAGCGGGTCAGGTAGGTTTCCTGGTAGACCCGCTCGATCAGGTGCAGGAGCGGCGAGTTGGTGGGAGAGGACAGCGAGGCCAGGCGGTCGAAGTTCGGCGAATCCACCGACATCGGCTGCATCGACACCCGCGACAGGGCGGTTTCCCATTCGTCGACGAAATCCTGCTGGTACTGGCGGTGCAGCTCGCGCTCGAGCGTGGCCAGCTGCTGTTCGTAGCCGACCCGGCCGGCGGCATCGCCGAGTACCCACTGGTCTTCCTGCAGGCGCTGGCGGGCCTGAAGCAGTTCGTCCACGAAGAAGCCCCAGTACCCCTCGAAGGTATACATCCCCGGCACGCTCACGGTGGTCAGCGGGCTGCCGTCGGTGGTCTCGAAGACTTCCGCGACCCGGCCCCCGAGCTGCTGTTCGAAGTTCCAGTCCAGCACGCCCGAGGTGATCGCCCGGTCCTTGATCGAGGCATAGGCCTGCTCGGCCAGCGGCAGGTCGACGATGCTTTCCTGCGCGTCGCGGACGATGGCCGCGTCGACGCCGACCAGCGGCTGGCGGCCGGCGTCCAGCTCCAGCATCGCCTCGAGGTGGGCGCGCAGCTCGTCCCTCTCGTCGATCTGGCCGCCGGACGAGAACTGGTCGCGCCAGACCTCCTCGAAGTACGAGATGATCGCGGCGTCGTCGCCGGCGCCGGTCTGCTGGTTGCCGAGCAGCAGGTAGACCTTGAGCGCCCGGTACGTGCCCGCCGTGTCCCCGTCGAGGACAAGCTGCGGCAGGGTGTTCTCCATGTGCAGGATCATCCGGGGCCGCAGCATCCGCTCCAGCGCGTCCGAATAGGCCCGGTTCGCGGCGAGGTGGACCCGTTCGTACTGCGACAGGCCCAGCGTCTCGGCCAGGCCCGGCTCGCGCTCGTCACCGTAGCCGGCGGTCATCAGGCGGATGTTCTGCAGGTAGGGCATCACCGCCGAGGGGTTGGTGTCGTCGATCACCGTGCGGTTCAGCTCGCCCTGTGCGGCGGCGAAATAGGCGCGGGCGTCGGTCTCGGCCTGGGCGACGAGGGTGGCGTTGCGCCAGAAGGAATAGCCGAAGGCGCCCATCGCGCCGAGGGCCAGCATCGCGATCAGGGCGATGGCGGCGGTGCGCAGCACGCGGGTGCGGCGGACGGCGCGGGCGTCGTGGCTGACCCAGTCCTGTTCCTCGAAGATCACCTTCGACAGCAGGTCGTGCAGGAAATAGCTCTTGCCCTTGCCGGACATGAAGTCGGGCTGGAAGCCCGCGCCGGCCGAGTTGCGCTTCATCGCGCCCAGCACCTGGTCGATGGGCGTGCCTTCCTGGGTGCCGGAGGTGAAGTAGAAGCCGCGCAGGATCGCGTTGGTCTTGTACTGGGTCGGCTCGAACACGCGGCGCAGGAACTCGGTGATGTTGTCGCGCATCAGGGCCATCTGGCCCGGCAGGCCGAAGATCGCGATCCGGCTGACGCCGTCCGGCTCCTCGCTCATCCGGTCGATGACCTCGTCGGAAAGGCGCGAGACGAGGGCGTCGAACTCCTTCGGCACCTCCTTCCAGGTCTCTTCCTTGCGGTCCTTGGTCTGGAACGTCGCGCCCCAGACCAGTTTCCGGCGCGACGACGAGAAGGTCGAGAAATACTCCCGGAAGCCCGAGATGATGTCGGCCTTGGTGAACATGACGTAGACCGGGAAGTCGATCTTGAGCGTCTGGTGCATCTCGCCCAGGCGCTCGCGGACCGTCTCGGCGTGGTGGCGCAGCTGGTCCTCGTCGAAGGTCATCATGTCCTCTGCCGAGAAGGCGAGGATCACGCCGTTGATCGGCGCGTTGGGGCGCCCGGCCTTGAGGTTCTCGAGGAAGGCGGTCCAGGACGCCTCGTCGGCGTCCTTGTCGCTGTCCTGCGTGGTGTAGCGGCCGGCGGTGTCGATCAGGACCGCATCCTCGGCGAACCACCAGTCGCAGTTCTTGGTGCCGCCGAAGCCGGCGACGGCCTCCTTCTCGTTGCCCGGGAACTCGATGCCCGAATTGGTCAGGGCGGTCGTCTTGCCGGCGCCGGGGGGGCCGATGATGATGTACCAGGGCAGGTCGTAAAGGTAGGTCTTGCCGCCGGACTTCTTCAGCTTCTCCATCGCCTCCTGCATCCGCTCGGCGATGACGGCCCCGTCGCCCACGGGCTCGGGCATCAGGCTGTCCTCGAGCGCCTTGGCGGCGCGGCGGCGCCGGATCAGCTTGATCGCGGTGACGAGGAGCACGATGCCCCAGATCACCCCGATGCAGGTCAGCCGGAGCCAGACCGACTGGAAGATCGCCAGCGGGATCATCGCAAAGCCGAACCAGATCGCGGCCGAGATGCACAGCAGGCCGATGATGTTCATCGGGATGCGGATCCAGGCGCTCTTGCGCCACTTGCCGACGGACAGGTTGAAGCCGAACAGTCTCATTCCGCTTCCTCCGCGATTTCGTCCAGGGCGTCCTGGGTGGCCTGGGCGTTTTCGGCCTCTGCGGCGGCAACCGCGGCGGCGCCCACGTCTTCCTGCAGGATCATCACCTCGACCCGCCGGTTGCGGGCGCGGCCCTCCGGGGTCGCGTTGTCGGCGATCGGATCCACGGGGCCGAGGCCTTCGGTCGTGATCCGGTCAGGCACGTCGAAATACTCCGACAGGATGCCGCCCACGGTCTCGGCCCGCGCGGCCGACAGCTCTTCGTTGGTCTTGTAGCGACCGCGGCCGGACATCGGCACGCTGTCGGTATGGCCCACCACGCGCAGCGGCCCCGGTTCGGGGTTCAGCGCCCGGCCGATGGCGGCGGCGAGGTCGGCGATGTCGTTCTCCAGATCGGCGGAGCCGGAGCCGAAGTTCAGCGCGTCGCCCATCCGCACCAGGATGTATTCGCCCTTGGCCTCCACCTCGAGCCGGCCGGCGTCGATCTCGTCCTGGAGCGCACTGGTGATCCGGTCGAGCTGCGGCGGCGCCTGCGGCACGAATTCCTCGCGCGGGCCGGCGGGGGCCGAGCTGCCCACCGGCGCGGTCCGTTCGATGATCAGGTCCGGCCCGCCCCTGTGCAGGGCCAGGATGTCGCCCTGTGTCTCGGCCCCCTCGCGGGCCAGCAGCGTCGACAGGGTGGCAAAGAGCGCGACGACCATCGCCGCCGCGACCGAGCCCACGACCCAGATCGGCACGCCGCCGTAGGTGCGCTTGCTGCCGAGGACGACGGGCGACCAGCGCACGGCGATGTCGTCGTCGGGGCGGGGGGTGATGCGGCGCAGGGTCTCGTAGATCGCCTGCCGGATCCGGGCGAGGTCGACCGACCCGTTCGGTGCCGTCCGGTACTGCCCCTCGAAGCCGAGGTTGAGGCAGACCAGCATGAGCTCGAGAAGGTGGAAGCGCTGGGCCGGGGCCTTCATCGCGGCATCCATCTTCTGGAAGAACAGCACCCCCGAGGATCGCTCTCCGAAGAAGCGGGCGACCATCGAATACTGGAGCCAGACGCCCTTGTCGGCGCCCGGCAGGTTCTGGACGATGTCGTCGGCGGTGGCGGAGAGGGCATACTTGCCGTCGGCCACGTCCATCGGCGCGATCCCGGCCTCGAGCGCGTTGCGCTCGAAGATGTCGATCTCGCGGGCGACGTGCTCGATCAGGGGCATGACCTGCATCTCGACCACGCCCGAGCGGAGCCGTCCGAGCAGGATCAGCAGGTTCGCCGCCGCCGCCACGAGGGGGTTGGACGAGCCGCCCTTGCCCAGCCCGGTGCCCTTGAGCGCATCCTCCAGCGCGATCCGGGGCACCTGGCGCTGGGGCGCCTGCTGGCGGTTCGGGTCCTGGATCTCGGGGAACATCTCTGCCCCGACGGGGCCGCCGCCGGTGCTGGGCACATAGTGCTGCGGGTGCTGGTAGCCGCCGGGGGCGGGCTGCTGGTAGCCACCGTAGCCGCCGTAGTTCGACTGCGGCGGGGCGGCGGGCGCGCCGCCGTAGCCGCCGGGGTTCAGGGCGCCGCCAAGCCAGGTATCCTCGACGCCCGGCGCCGGCTGGCCGGGACCGTGCG
>JAMWZF010000201.1 GCA_024304875.1 Paracoccaceae bacterium | reverse complement strand
CTGGGCCGTAGCGCCCGGCATAGACCTCGGCCACCTCGCGCGGCAGCTTGCGGGTCCATTGCGCGGCCTTGCCGGACGACACATGCGCCGCCTGACGCTCTTCCATGCCCGCCTTGTCGGCGAGGCCGCCAAAGAGCGAATGGTCCCAGTAGGTCTTCAGCGTCCGCTCGGTGTCGAGGCCCTCGATCCCGAACCGCTCCAGGACGCCGCGCATGATCCCCATGTCCGCGTCCTCGATCAGGTCCTCGTAGCGCAGGTCGGCGGCGTGCGGATGGCCATAGGGCCACTTCAGCATCTCACGCACCGTCGCGTCGTGCTTGTTCTCCATCTCGAAGATCAGGCGGGCGTGGTCGTCGGGCAGGGCATTCAGGTGGTCCTGGTAGTTCTTGCCGCCCCATTCTGCCCGCGTCTCGCGCAGGAACTTCTCGTTCCCCAGCGGCGCGACGCGGTGGTAGCGCATGCCCGACAGCAGCACGTCGCGCGGGTCGCGGATGATGTGGATGAAGCGGGCCTGGGGCGCGTCGAGCAGGGCCTGAGGGAAGGACGAGGACCAGTTGACGATGATCTGGGGACCGCGCGCCGCGGCCTCGGCCAGCTTCTTCTCGCGGTAGCACTGCATGAAGGGCACGCCCTGGTCCTTCTGGACCGCGCGCCAGAATTTGCGCATCCAGATCGTGCCGGTCTTGTGGTGGGTCCCGATGCAGAGCCAGCGGGCGGCGGTGGTTTCGGTGGCCCTGTCGCTGACGCTGTCTGACGGCGAAGTCACTCCGCCGCCTCCTTCGCCGGGGCCTTCTGGTCCTGCGGGAACATGCCGGTGTCGATGAAGGTCCGGTAGGCCGGCTCCTGCAGCTGGTAGACCAGCGCCCGCTGCGAGCACTCCGCGCAGGCCCGCACCAGCGCCGCGAGGTCGCCGTCCTGCATCCAGGAATCGAGGATGGGGCGGATCCCGTCCGTCGGAATCGACCCGTCCTCGTTGCTGTTGATGTCGTATTTCTCGAAATACTCCATGTCGATCCGGCCCTTGTTCTTGGAATTGGCCGTGCCGCGCAGGCGCTTGAGCAGGAAATCCTCGCGGCTCTTGATCGCGTAATGGTTCACCTGGGCGTTGCGGTAACCGAGGGTGTCCGGGTTCGACCGCCAGCCCTTGTCCTTGACCGTCTCGGTGATGTCCTGCCCGTCGGCATTGGTCCAGCGCAGGTCCGCGGGGGCTTCGTTCTGCTTCTTGAACTTGGGCCGGTGGACGCCGAAGAAATCGAAGCGGGCGGGGCGGAAGAGGGTCTTGAACCCCCAGACCAGTCCGTTCTCGGGGGCGTCGAAGGTCGATCCGCGGGTGAAGCGCTCGGTCACGAGCTCGTCCGACATATGGGCCAGCCCGTTGGAGCCCATCAGCCGCCAGTTGACCGAGATCGCGTCGGGGGCGCCGCAGGCCTCGATCAGGGCGTCGACCGTGCGGTCGCCGACATGCACGTTCAGGAATTCGTCGGCATCGACGACCAGCACCCAGTCCGCGCTGCGGACCCAGTCCATCCGGCCGGCCCGCGAATAGGCGGCGCGCTGGGGGTCCATCCGGGGGCCGAGCGGATTGTCGAAATGCCGGATCACGCCCATCTGGTCCAGCCGGTTGAGGATCAGGTTGGTCCCGTCGGTGCAGTCGTTCGAGAAGATGCAGAACTCCTCGAACCCGATTGAGCGATGGTAGGCCAGCCATTCGAGAAGGTAGGGCCCCTCGTTCTTCATCGTCGAGACGAGCATCTTGCGGGTCATGGGGAGGCCTTGGTTCTGGGTTTGGACGGCGACGTGCGTGCCGTGGTCCTGGCCGAGGGTGCGGTCTCGGCCGCCGTCTTGCGGCTGCTGCGCATTGCGGCCGCCTTCTGCGCCGGGGGCTGGTCCGGGTCGGCCGCGGGCTCGGCCGCCTCCGCCGTGTCCGTGCCTGCCCTGGCCGCCAGCAGCATCTTCTGCGTGCGCTCCTGCTTGAGAGGCACGCCGAGGGCCGCCGCCTCGCCGCCTTCGAGGAAGGGGTTGTTGTCGAGGCTCATCGCCTCCTCGGTCGTCTCCTCGCGCTTCCCGGCATCGGGTTTCTTCGCCGGCTCGATCCCCGCCGCGGCCATCAACTCGGCCCGCGTCTCGCCCTTCTTGGCGGTCTGGGTCTGGGCGATCATCCTGGCGATGGTCTTGTCCGGCACGCCCTGGGCCTGAAGCTCCTTCACCTTCTCCTGCCACTTCTTCGGCAGGTGCTGGATGAACAGGACCTCGTCCAGTTCCTCGATCGAGACCTTCGAAGCCTCCTTCAACTCCTCGACCCAGGCCGCGTAGTCGCCGGTGGCGCGCAGCTTCTCGACCCGGGCGGCATGGAAGGCCAGCGCCTCGTCCTGCAACTGGCGCATGACCGGGTCGGACAGGATCTCGGCCATCTTCTTCTTGGTGCCCCGGGCGTGGCGGAGCACGTTCGTCGCCTCGATCTCGTTGCGGTCGAAGAGGGCGAAGTAGGCGGCGTTGTACTTGTCTTCCTTGTTGTTCACGTTGCCCCGGACCCGGCGGAGGAGGTAGGCCTCGTAGGACTTCACCGCGTAGTGGTTCAGCTCGGCCAGCTTGTAGCCGAGGGTCGGTTTCGTCGATCGCCAGCCGGAGAGCGAGAATTCGTCCGGCATCGGCTCTCCGCTGCCGTTCACCCAGAGCTGGTCGAACATCAGCTTGGCGTTCGCCGGGTCCTGTTTCGCCTTCTTGATCGAGGGGCGGTGGATGCCGAGCTTGATGTCCCGGTAGGGCCTGAACAGCGTCTTGACGCCCCAGCCCTTCTTGAACTTGTCCGGCGCGGCGCGGGTGTAGCTTTCGATGACGAGGCCGGGGTTCCATTCGGTGAGGCCGGAGGAGCCGAAGAACCGCCAGGTGATCGCCATCGCCTGCGCCTCGGGCGGGATCCGCTCGACCAGGTCGCCGATCCAGCCGCGGCCGCACTTGATCGACAGGAACTCGTCGGCGTCCATGACGAGGACCCATTCGCTGTCCATCACCTCGGGGTTGGCGGTGCCGAGGGTGAGGGCATGGGGCTGCGGCTTGGCCCCTTCGGGCACGTCGTTGCGGAAGTGCTTGACCCAGCCCATTTCCTCGAGCCGCATCAGCATGGCGTCGGTGCCGTCGCCGCAGTTGTTGGTGTAGACGCAGATGTTATCGAAGCCGATGTGCTTGTGGTAGGCGACCCATTCGACGAGGGAATGGCCCTCGTCCTTCATCATCGACATGATGGTGTACTGGTGCCTGGGCGCCATGCCCGCCTCTCTTGCCGGGGCCGCGCGGCGGCGGCCGTCCGGTCACTGTCCTGCCCGTGCCGTTATGATCGGCCTCTTCCGGGGCCGCAGCATAGGGGTTGCCCTGCAAAACTCAACGGGGACCCGTGCGGACGAGCAAAGTCTTTTCCCGTCCTGCCGCTTGACCTCCGGACACTTCGCGCTTTGGTAAGGGGCAACCGGAACCGACGCCAAGGAGGACACCATGGCCTTTGAACTTCCCGATCTGCCCTATGCCCACGATGCGCTCGCCGACCTGGGCATGTCCAAGGAAACCCTGGAATATCATCACGATATCCACCACAAGGCCTATGTCGACAATGGCAACAAGGCCATCGCCGGCACCGAGTGGGAAGGCAAGTCCGTCGAGGACATCGTCAAGGGCACCTACGACAAGGGCGCCGTCGCCCAGTCCGGCATCTTCAACAACGCCTCGCAGCACTGGAACCACACCCAGTTCTGGGAGATGATGGGTCCCGGCTCCAAGTCGATGCCGGGCGAGCTCGAGAAGGCCCTGACCGAGGCCTTCGGCTCCGTCGACAAGTTCAAGGAAGACTTCTCCGCCGCCGGCGCCGGCCAGTTCGGCTCGGGCTGGGCCTGGCTGGTCAAGGACACCGACGGCTCGCTCAAGGTCACCAAGACCGAGAACGGCGTGAACCCCCTCTGCTTTGGCCAGACGGCGCTTCTGGGCTGCGACGTGTGGGAGCATTCCTACTACATCGACTTCCGCAACAAGCGCCCGGCCTACCTGACCAACTTCCTCGACAACCTCGTCAACTGGGAGAACGTCGCCAGCCGGATGTGATCCCGCAGCGATTTTCGCAGGGAAGGGCGGTGCCATCGGCGCCGCCCTTTTTTGATGCGCCGCGCCCCGGTGTATCCCGGCCCCGCGCCGGGCGATTGTCGCAGATGAGCCGCCTGCCGGAACTTCAGGACTCTAGAGTCGTGGAGTCGTCAAGTTGGCACAAGGTGCTGTTCCAAATCGGAAAATGGGCGTCAATGAAGGTTAATCGTGGAGTCGTTAACTATCGATCGCGGTGGCGCGCTCAGTCGGCCGGCACCGCGAAATCCGCAAAGACCGGGTAATGGTCCGATGGCCAGACCTCCCCCGTCCGCTCGCGGAAGACCATGGCCGCCGTGACCGGGCGAAGCCCCGCCGAATGGCCGATGTGGTCGATCGCGGGCAAGAGGTTCAGCCCGCGGTTCAGATGGAACGTCGCCCCCGGCGTGTCCAGGAAGGTGACGCCCGCCTCCGCGATCAGGTCCATCGTCCGCGCGCCCGAGATGGCATTGAAGTCCCCCACCACGAAGGTCGGCATCCCGCCCTCGACCCAGGGCGCCACCCGGTCCCGGATCAACTCGGCCGAGCGCAGCCGGTTGGACCCGCTGGAATAGTCCGTGTGCACGTTCACCACCCGGAAGGCCGCGCCGCCGCCCACCGGGCGGAATTCGGCCCAGGAGGCGAAGGCCGCCCAGCCACCGTCGAAGGTGCGCGAATAGATCACGTCCGGCGTCTCCGAGAAGAAGAACCATCCCTGGTCGGTCAGCTCCAGCCGGTCGCGGGCGTAGAGGATCGGCTGGGTCGGGGGGAACTGGCGCGGATCGCCCGTGGCCCCCACGGCCATGTCCGGCAGGCCCTCCCGCAGGGCGTCCACCACCAGGTTCGTGCCGTCCTCGTTCGATCCGGGAAAGCTCTCGGCCTCCTGCAGCGCCAGGATGTCGGGGCCGATCGCGCCGATGGCACGCAGCATCGGACCCCGCCGCGCCTCCCACCCGGCGGGCGACCAGGGCCCTTCGGACTGGCGGAGCGCGATCCAGTGCACGTTCAGCGTGGCGATGCGCAGGGTCTGCGGCGCCGGCTCGGGCACCGGCGGCGTGCCGGACTGGGCGACGTGCAGCCCGCAGGCCAGCAGGCCGAGACCGGCGAGGGTGAGCAGCAGGACACGGACGATGCGGCGGATCATGGGACGAAGCCTGACACGGCCCGCGCGGACAGGAAAGGTCCGCCGGATCAGCCGAGACGGGCCGCCAGCGCCGTCTCCAGGGCGCCGATATCCGGCACGACCTCGTAGAACCGTCGCAGGCTCTCGTCCGCGAAGCCCTCGGCGATGATGTGGTCGAGAAGCCCGACCAGCGGCTGCCAGTAGCCCTCGGTGTCCAGCAGGACGATCGGCTTGCCGTGCAGCCCCAGCTGCGCCCAGGTCAGCACCTCGAAGAATTCGTCCAGCGACCCGGCGCCTCCCGGCAGGACGACCACGGCGTCGGCGTTCATCACCATGACCTTCTTGCGCTCGTGCATCGTCTCGGTGACGACGAAGGTATTGAGGTCGCGCTTGCCCACCTCGAGCTGGAGAAGGTGCGCCGGGATCACGCCGAAGGTCTCGGCCCCGCCGGCCTGCGCCGCCCGCGCCACGGCGCCCATCAGGCCGACGTCCCCGGCGCCGTAGACCAGCCGCCAGTCCCGCCGCGCCAGCATCTCGCCTGTGGCCGCGGCGACCTCCATGTAGGCCGCCCGCCCGCCGGGACGCGAGCCGCAGTAGACGCAGACGGAAAAACGGGTCATGAGGGCCTCGACGGTCTCGGAATTTTGACCCCTGTTAGCGGGGTTGATATGCTCGCTCAACCGGGATCGGCGCGCCGCGGGACCGGTG
>JAMWZF010000200.1:1519-5958 GCA_024304875.1 Paracoccaceae bacterium | reverse complement strand
CGCCGACAGCGCCAGCGTCACGCAGCCCGCCAGCAGGAACACCCGGAACCGCCGGATCGACCCCCAGGCCGCCGCGCCGCCCTGCCGCAGGGCCTGCACCCCGTTGGTCAGCAGGGTCGGCAGGATCAGGGCCGCGAGGGCGAGGTCCGGGGCCATCAGCGACGACAGGCCCGAGATCATCACCATCGGCATGGCGAACCCCACGGCCCCCTTCACCGCCCCCGCCAGCAGGGCGAAACAGGCGGCGAGGGCGAGCAGGCCGGGGCCGAGGTCGGTCAGAAGGCTGTCCATCCCGGGCACTTAGCGCACCGCACCGCCCCCCGCAGCAAAGATCGGACGCGACATTTTCGTTCTCGAAAATACACTCATGAGAATTAATATTGCGCTGCGGTTGCAAAATCCATAGTGCATCGGCAGCACCAGACGTGACACAGTGACGGAGATGACCATGCCCCGCGATTCCCTGGCCGGCCCGATTCTGCCGAACCTGATGGCCCTGACCGACGCCGCCCTCGGCCCGGTGGAGGCCCTGCTGGACCGCGCGAAGGAGGCCGTCGCCGCGCGGGTCCGCGAGAATGGCCGCGTCTCCGGCACCCTGATCGAGGCGCACCAGACCGCCGCCCATGGCCTCGCCTGGCTGGCCACCTACGCCCTCAGCCTGCGCCAGATGCACGGCTGGGCGCACCGGCTGGACGAGGCGGGAACGCTGACCGAGACCGACCGGCTGATCCTGCAGATCGCTTTCGGCGAATACCTCGCCCAGATCCGCGGCGGCATCCCGATGAGCCAGGGCGAGATCGTCCGCCCCGCCGACCTCTACCTCGGGCCCACCGACCTCGCCGAACTGACGGGCGAGGCCGTCGAGACCCTGATCGCCGGCGGCAACACGCAGGAGGCGCGCTCCCGCCTCGTCGAATTGATGCGCGACAGCCGCGCCATGCTCATGACCGGCACCTCCGGCCTCGACGACGAGCTGGAGATGATCCGCGAGCAGTTCGCCCGCTATGCCCGCGAGAAGGTCACCCCCTTCGCCCACGACTGGCACCTGAAGGACGAGCTGATCCCGATGTCGGTGATCGAGGAGCTTTCCGATATGGGGGTCTTCGGCCTCACCATTCCCGAGGAACACGGCGGCTTCGGCCTCTCCAAGGCGTCGATGTGCGTGGTGTCGGAGGAACTGTCGCGCGGCTACATCGGGGTCGGCTCCCTCGGCACACGGTCCGAGATCGCGGCCGAGCTGATCCTTGCGGGCGGGACCGACGACCAGAAGGCCCGCTGGCTCCCCGGCCTCGCCAGCGGAGAGATCCTGCCGACCGCCGTCTTCACCGAGCCGAATACCGGCTCCGATCTCGGCTCCCTGCGCACGAAGGCGCGGCGCGATGGCGAGGACTGGGTCCTCACCGGCAACAAGACCTGGATCACCCACGCCGCCCGGACCCACGTGATGACCGTGCTGGCCCGGACGGTGGAGGGGACCGACGACTACAAGGGCCTCTCCATGTTCCTGGCCGAAAAGACGCCCGGCACGGACGAGACGCCCTTTGTCGACGCGGGCCTCTCCGGCGGCGAGATCGAGGTCCTCGGCTACCGCGGCATGAAGGAATACACCGTCAACTTCGACGACTTCCGTGTCGCCGGCGACAACCTTCTCGGCGGCAAGGAAGGCGAAGGCTTCAAGCAGCTGATGCAGACCTTCGAGAGCGCCCGCATCCAGACCGCCGCCCGCGCCATCGGCGTGGCGCAATCGGCGCTGGACGTCTCGATCGGGTACGCCGAGGACCGCCGCCAGTTCGGCAAGCCGCTGATCGACTTCCCGCGCGTGTCGGGCAAGCTGGCGATGATGGCGGTCGAGATCATGGTGGCCCGGCAGCTGAGCTACTACGCCGCCCGCGAGAAGGACGCCGGCCACCGCTGCGACCTCGAGGCCGGGATGGCCAAGCTCCTCGGCGCACGGGTCGCCTGGGCCTGCGCCGACAACGGCCTTCAGATTCACGGCGGCAACGGCTTTGCGCTGGAATACCAGATCAGCCGCATCCTGTGCGACGCCCGGATCCTGAACATCTTCGAGGGTGCAGCGGAGATTCAGGCGCAGGTTATTGCCCGCCGGGTGCTGTCCTGAACAATATCGCGGGGCGTCCGGTGGACGGCCCGCCTCCGCTGCACGCCGAGATCCAGGCACAGGTGATCGCGCGGCGGCTGCTGTCCTAAGCCTCCGCCTGCCTGCGCAGCGCCGCGATCAGACGGTCCCGCGCCGGCGGCAGGGGCTTGTCGCCCAGGGCCGGGGCCAGCCGATGCGCCAGGAAATACCCGGTGGTGTGCAGCCCCGCGAGGATCTCCTCGTCCGGCCCGGTGCCCCGGCCGAGGAGCGGGGGCGGCAGGGGCAGAAGGCGGTCGGCCCAGTCCCCGGCCCCCGCCGTGCTGACCGCGCGGCCCGACTTGGGCGAGACATAGGCCAGTCCCTCGGTCGCTCCGGTCACCGCGCAGACGGAGAGGTCGAGGCCGAAGCCCATCTCCTCCAGCACCGCCGCCTCCCACCGCAGGTAGGCCAGCGGCCAGGCGTCGGTCTCGCCCATCAGGTCGAGAAGCTGGACGGTGCTGTCGTAGAAGGCCGGATGCGCCTCCCGCTCGGGCAGGGAAAATGCGGCGATGGCGACCACTGCGCCAAGTCCCGACAGCGCGAGCCGGTCGCTCATCAGCCGGGCGGCGCGGGACCGGACGGGTTCGACGCTGAAATGCCCCAGATGATCCTCCAGCCGGGCGCCCCAGGTCAGATCGAGCTGGGCGCCGGGCTGCAACACCGGGGCCATCCGACGCCCCTGCCCGCCCCGGACGACCCCGGCGTGGCGGCCGTGATCGCGGGTCAGGACCTCGATGATCGCGGCGCTCTCGCCATGGCGGCGGACGGCCAGCAGGACGCCTTCCTCGCGCCACTCGATCATGGCGCGGCAACGGCGACCAGGACCCGAACCCGCATCCTCTTTTCGCCATAAATACCTCGGGGGGGGCCGAAGGCGGGGGGCAGAGCCCCCCTCGACGGCGCCACAGGCGTCACGCCAGCCCCTCCTCGTCCAGCAGGTGCCGCCCGCGCGGGTCCTCCACTTCCAGCACCCAGAGGTCCGGGTCGAACTCCCGCTGGCGGGCGATGGCGGCGTCCACCTCGCGCTCGTCCCCCTCGGCGAGGACGACCCAGCTGCGCGCGCCGCTCGTCAGGTCGTAGCTGCGCTGGAAACAGGTGGCGCTGCCGTCCATGGTCGCGCTCTTCACAAGCACCGCGCCGGCCGTCTCGTCGCCCTTCGCGGTGACGTAGACCGGGATCGCCGCGGCGCGCAGGCGCGCCATGTAGGCCGCCACCCAGACGCCGGCGGCGAGGCGGGGTTCAGGCATTGCCGTCCCGGAAATCGAGGCCCATCTCGGAATAGCGCTCGGCCTCTTCCAGCCAGTTCGGCCGGACCTTCACCTGGCAGAAGAGGTGGACCTTGCGGCCGAGGAACTCGGCCAGTTCCTCGCGGGCGGCCTTGGAGACGGCCTTGATCGTTTCGCCCTTGTGGCCGAGGACGATGCCCTTGTGGCCGTCGCGGGCGACATAGATCACCTGGTCGATGCGGGCGGAGCCGTCGTCCCGCTCTTCCCAGTTCTCGGTCTCGACCGTCAGCTGGTAGGGCAGTTCCTGGTGCAGGCGAAGGGTCAGCTTCTCGCGGGTCATCTCGGCAGCGATCATCCGCAGGGGCAGGTCGGCGATCTGGTCCTCGGGATAGAGCCAGGGGCCTTCGGGCATCTGGTCGGCGAGCCAGGACAACAGGTCGTCTGTGCCGTGTCCCTTCTCGGCCGAGATCAGGAAGGTCTTCTCGAAGGCATAGGCGTCGTTCAGCGTCTCGGTCAGGCCAAGGAGGACCGGCGCCTCGACCTTGTCGATCTTGTTGATGGCGAGCGCCACGGTGCGACCCTTGCCGACCTCGGCCAGACGTTCGAGAATCGCCTCGACCCCCTTGGTGACGCCCCGGTGCGCCTCGACCAGCAGGACCACGACCTCGGCATCCGACACGCCGCCCCAGGCGGCGGCGACCATCGCGCGGTCGAGCCGGCGGCGGGGCTTGAACAGCCCCGGCGTGTCGACGAAGACGATCTGCGCCGCGCCCGAAAGCGCCACGCCCCGGATCCGCGCCCGGGTGGTCTGCACCTTGTGCGTCACGATCGAGACCTTGGCCCCGACCATGCGGTTCAGCAGCGTCGACTTGCCGGCGTTGGGCTCGCCGATCAGGGCCACGAAGCCGGCGCGGGTGGGGTTGTCCATCGTCTGTCCTCTGGGCGGGGGCGGTCCTTCGTCCGAAGGATCGCAGGCCCAGTCCTGTAGAGGATTTCGGCCCGCCTTGCCAGACGGGTTCGCCTGACGCGCCGGCAGGTGCCGATGATGGAACACCGGCGGGGGGGCGCCGCGTTGA